>DASTVU010000617.1:0-3442 GCA_035758935.1 Pyrinomonadaceae bacterium
CCACGGGCGGCCACGGAGGGCCGCCCCTACAGTACGTTCCGAGGTCATAGTTAGAATACGAGCGTCTGAATGGAATGTGGCGGGCTGTTCACTTCAGCCGCATCGCCCTTCACCCACAGCCAGTAAGACGCCTGCTTGTCAGTCGGATTCATCACCACCACCGCCGCTTTGCCATCAGGATTGAGAAACGCCGTCGATAGCAATTGACTGCGGCTCGGCGAGCTCGCGATTCTCTTAGCACCGGGTTTAATAAACTTCGAGAAGTGCCCGATGTAGTAATACGAGCTCAAATAAGTTAGCTCGCCGGTCTTCGTGTCCGCATGCACCGGCGCGAAGCAGAAGTTCGCAACATGATTTGGGCCGCCCTTTTCGTCGAGCAGAATGTTCCAGTCGGTCCAACCAACAGTGCCGTTGTTGAAGTCGTGAATCATCGATCGCCCGTACTGTTCACCAAACTTCCATTCTCCCAGCCTTTTCGGATCGAATGAATCGACACAACCCTCTGTAAAGATCAGATGCTTGTCGGGGAAGAGCTCATGGACCAGCCGAACGTTGTCAAACATCGGATCTCCACCGCTCCACGGCTCGTACCAGTGAAAACCAATGCCCCAGACAAATTTCGCTGCCTTTGGATCGGCAAGGAGCGTACTGACTCTTTGATAAATCAAATCGCGATTGTGATCCCAGGCGATGATCTTCTTATCACCCAATCCCGCGCGGCTCAGCGTTGGCCCAAGATAGTTCTTGAGAAAGTCTCGTTCTTCCTCGGCGGAGTAAATACACGACTCCCATTTCTGTGTCGCCATCGGCTCGTTCTGAATCGACAGTCCCCAGATCGGTATTCCTTCTGCCTGGTACGCCCTGATGAACTTCGCGTAGTAGTTAGCCCATGACTGATAAAACTCAGGCTTGAGTTTGCCGCCGTGCAAAATGTCGTTGTTGTCTTTCATGAACGCCGGCGGACTCCACGGACTGGCAAAGATGTTGAGCTGACCTTTTGTGGCTGCGAGGATTTCCTTGATGAAGGGGATGCGATATTGCTTATCGTGCGCAACGCTGAACGACTTGAGTTCTTTATCGCCTTCGTCGACGTAGGTGTAACTGCCACTCGAGAAATCACAACTGTGAATATTCGTGCGCGCGAGTTTGTAGCCGATGCCTCGCTGCTCATCGAAATGTGCGTCGATGAACTCCCTTTGTTTTTGTTTTGGTAGTTTTGCAAAGGTCTCGGCAGAAGAGTCAGTCAACGCTCCTCCGATGCCTAGAAACGTTTGAAACTGCCGGCCAGGATCGACAAACACGCAGATCTGTGTCTCTTTCGGTTGACCGACTGTTTTGAAAGCGACAGTGTCCGTCTGCTTCAGTCTGTGGTCTGACTTTTCGGCGGTGGTGTAGACCGTCACTTGTTTTGCGACGGCGGGATTCGATTCAAATGGAAGTGAATCAGCACCGGATCTAGCGAAGACTTTAGGAAGATACTTGTGGCCCAGCGCTGCGGCCGATGACGCGAACAGGAATTTCCGGCGGTCGATTTTCATGGGTGGATTTTACACGAAAAGTCATTGGGACAGGATTACAAGATTTAACGGGATTTAACGAGATGCATCTTGTAAATCTGTTCATCCTGTAATCTGTAAAAGACTGTCTCAGGGCTAACGATTCACCGCCACTTCTTAACTTTCGACCAATCTGTTTGTAGGTTCCACTTCAAACCCCTGCACAACAGAATCGGGCGGTTTTCATAACGATAGGCATACGGATTTTCAAGAGTCGCGGCAACCGTTACTGACTCGAATTGCTCGCGTGTTTCACTTTCGAGGGCGCCTAGCAGGATCACGATGTCGCCGGTGTAGCGGCGTGGTCCCCAAAGAAAATAGTTCTGATGTCCGCTGATGGCTTTTGGTAATCCATACTGTGGTCCAAAGAAATCGATCGCCGCCGCTTGCCCGTAGTTGCTGCCAAAGATCGCGGTCCTCTGTTGCTCTTCCGGCGTTAGCGAATGGTAGACACGTGCCGTCGCCGCCACTAGTCCAGGCCATGGAAACTCATCAGCGTAGTACTGCGGCAACGTTTCACCAACAAAACTCCGCTCTGTTTTGGGCACTTCGAAAGGCAGGTGCGACTGATAGCGAAGAAACGTTTCAATCGGCAATACAGGCAAAACTAACGGCAGCAATGGAACCACGCCCAGCGCTAGCCACACGAAACAAGCCGGCCTCAAGAATGGCTGCAGCTTTGGACGGATGGACACTAATCGTTCTGCCACGACGCCACCTGCCGCGAACAACATCACATACGCCGGAGCCGAGTAGTAATCCTTTCCATGTGTGATCATGAAGACCAGGATCGTGAGCACAAACGTCCAACCAAAGTTGCGGTAATTCTTTGCGTCGCGGGAAAAGAAATAGAACAACAGTCCGCCGAACCAGAAAGGAAAACTCACCGGATTCAACATCAGCACCTGCTGCAAGAGATACATGCCGGGCGAAAGAATGACGTCTTTTCCGGTGGCACGAATGTTTCGCATCAGCTCGAGAAACGGCCAGTGGTTTTGAATATTCCAAATTAGGTTTGGTAAGAAGATGAGAAGGGCAATCGCTCCTCCGAGCAGGATCCACGGAGTAAGAAGAAGCCTGCGCTGGCGCGTTAACAAAAGTCCGGCAAGGAGTGCCGCGGCGAAGAAAACGATTGAGTATTTGTTTAGTAATCCGACGCCGGCGATCGCGCCAAACGCGAGCCAGAGTTTTGGATTCGCTGTGTTGATGAGACGAAGAATGACATAAGCCAGTCCGCCCCAGAACAGTGTTTCGAGACCATTCATCGCGAACTGGTGATCGATGACCCACCAGACGCCAGGCGTCGCTGCGAGTGCGGCAGACAAAATCGTTCCGAAACGTCCGGCGCCGAGTTCGCGTGCGAATGCAGCCGTAAGGATGATTCGAAATGCACCTGCGAGTGCAGGCCAGAAGAGTAGTGCCGGCAGCGAAGTACCAAGCGTGTGCCGCGCGATCCAACCAAGCAGCGCGATCAATGGCGGTTGATCTACGTATCCAAATGCAAGGTGCTCTGAGCATGCGAGGTAATACAAAGCATCTCGAAAATATCCATATCGCGTTGAGGTAAGCAGATGTAAGGTGAAGTAAACGAGCGCAATCACATAAACCCACAGCAGCGAGTGGTTTCGAAAACTGTGTGTGTTCAGTGTCATTCGACTAATGACTTCCGTAAAACTCCAAGGTCGCTTTAGTCATCGCAACAACTTTTTCACGAAGCGCCGGTGGTTCGATGACTTCAAGATTTGGACCAAATGATACCGCATACTCGCATGCCATTTCCTCAACGTCGAAACCAACATGCACCTTTTTCCAGCCACGAGCATCAGTCTCCTCAGTCTCGTTGACACGCGCGAAGCGTCCTGCAAAAGACAGTCGCAACAAGACTG
>DASTVU010000618.1:0-9044 GCA_035758935.1 Pyrinomonadaceae bacterium
AACTCGATATTCGAGCGCCAAAATCTGATTCGGATCCGAAGTGACATTGGTTGAATACGTGACTGTCACTTCCTTGCTAATTCGTCTTCCCAGCGTCAAGCGAGCAGCCGGGGTCGAGCCTGTCGTGCCGCCAATCACCGGGTTGATCTCGAAACGCGTGAGACCAAAAAGCTTGCTCGTGGCGCGTTGTGCGGGAGCGTTGATAAGCGCGTCAGTTAGTAGACTAGTCGCGGCTCCAACTTCCGATTGCGCGAGAATCGACGAGCTGGTGTCGCCTGAAGAAAGCTGTCCGGTCGTGATCAGTGAAACAACATCTGCCTGCGGCAACGCGGGCTCAGAACGCACGATCGCGGACGGCTGCGAGAGCGGGCCGGTTAAGCCGACAATTACGCGATAGCCTCTGATTTGTGACTCACCTTGAATGTTGAGAATCGGATCCGCGTTGCGACTCGGTGGCAGATCGACGAGGGCGCGCGTGATGTCGTAACGATCGTTGCGGAAGTTCAGCGTGCCGCTGGTTGCCGTAATTCTTCCGGAAATCGTCGGGTCGTTGACTGGTCCATCCAGTTGAAGCGAAACAGATCCGACTAGATCCGCCAGATTGTTTCGTACTACCAGCGCGTTTCTTCCCTCAACTCGCAGCGCAGCGAACACAGCTGTGCGAGTTAGCTCAATCTCAGCGCCTTCTTCGATCGATTCACGACGCGTGTTGATGAGATCGGCGAGTTCGATGTCTTCCGTATATTCCGTGCGGCGCAAATTAACTACACCGCCGATCAACTGTTCTCGCGACGAGCCTCGGATTTCCACGTCAGCGTCGAGGGTCGAACGAAAGTCGGGCGGAAACGGCACCGTGACGTCCTCACCATGCAGATTGATCCGAAACGCAGAAACCGTAAATCCGTCGAGCAACGCGCCACCGGTTGCCGAAACACGTCCGCCGCCAATGGTTCCCTCCAGTGAATCGATCTGAGCCTGGTTCGCCGTGAATCGGAGCGCGGCTCTTAGGTTGGCAACAGTCCAACGATCGTTTCCAATCAACACCGAAACAGAAGCGTTGTTGAGCGACGCGGTTCCGATCATCCGCGGCTCTTCGAAAGTTCCGTTGAGACGCACGGCAACCGCTGCGGAACCTGAAGAAAAGAAGTCAGGCGATATTCCATTGAGCACGCGCAGGTTCAAATCGCCATTGACTTTGAGACTCTGGCGACCGCCGCTGGCAGTTGCCAAAGTGCCATCGAGAACGATGTTTGTGCCCGGTCCGGTGAACCTCGTTTGATCGAACGTGACCTCGCTGGGCGTGAAACGAACCACGAGCGGCGTCGTCGCGTTGAGTTGCACGTCTTCCACGCGGAAGGTGAGTTCTGTGAAGTTCGCGGTGCCTGACAAGCCGGCGAGTGAAAAGTTCTGATCTTCATCGAGCAGGTTGCCGGTGGCTTTGATCGTTCCATTCGCACGACCGGTGACGCGCACCGCACTTCCGGGCATCGCCATCTGAAACAGGTTTGTCAGATCGGCGTTTGTAAATGTCGTTTCGACATTTGCCGCGAGATTCGGACTCGCAAGATTGACTTGTGCAGCGACCACTTGCGGTGGCCCAAGCACGCCGGTCGTGAACGTGATGTTGAGTTGCTGGTTTTCCGTCCTGCCCACGAGAGCGACTGTTCCCGCCGCACGACCATTGATCGTTACATCGCGTCCCTGACCATCAAACGTGATCTGATACGCAGACAAATCCTCCCCGGAAAGATTTCCCGAGACGTGTGCGCTGAAGTCTGCGACACCAGTGACCGACGGGAATCCAGGTCTGTTTGCGAGGGCCGTGAGCCGTGCCAGTTGAATGCCTTCGGCCTTACCCTGGAAATCAAATAGCTGACTCTTCGTGTTGAAATTGCCGCTCGCAACGATGTGACCGGCGACCAGCCGCACGTCGACACTCTCGATGTTGACGTTTGGACCGTTGAACGTCGCTTTCGCGAGCATGCTTTCAAGCGGCTCACCGGCAAGTTTCCCTGGTCCAAAACGTAGATCGGCGCTGCCACTCATAGCATTCGGAATTCCGGTCACCGTTACCTGACCGGAAATGTCCGACACCGTGTCTGAAGTCAACTGCTTATTCCCGGTAAAATTTGATAGTGCGAGGAGAGTTCGTGCGCTGAAACGATCGAGTGTGGCATTCAGCGACGTGCTGTTCTCGACATTGCGTGGAACAATCAACGAAAACTGAACACCGCCTCCATCACGTTCCGTCAACGCACCGTCCGGGATTCGGATCTCAGCTTCGTTCATTGCTATCGATGCCGACAACGAACCAACCTCAGAGCCATTAACGATCAGTGTTCCGACAGAAACCTTGCCATTCAGATTTGGTGAGCTTAGACGCCCGCGGATGTTGCCGTTGAATGCGAGCTGGCCTGCCAGCTCGACCCCATAACTTGTCATCTGTCTTTCAACTTCCGGCAACAGTCCCGAGGAGATCAAAACGGCTTGCAGTTCAGCAGCGTCCGAGGAGTTGAGGTCGACGGTAAGATTGGAGTCGTTATCAAATGAGAATTGACCGGTTGCCACTAGCCTCGTCGCGGGTGTTTGAAGATTTACCTGTTGAATATCAAACGTGCCGCGATTGGCGCGCATCGCGACTTCGCCGGTGATCGGAATGCGATCCGCACTCGTCTCGCCCGCTTCCGCAGTTAAATGAGTGGTCACTGTTCCTGAAGCGAGTTTGAATTCCGTGCCGGGAAACGTGAGATCGACTCGGCCCGTTGCACGGCCAGTGAGCGGCACTGCGCTTCCGGCCAGTGCAGTCAACGGTCCGGCGATGTCCAGATTATTGAAGTCGGCCGTGACCTGCGATGTACCGCCTTTCGCGATCGCTACGCGAGCATTTCCGCTCGCACGGCCCTTAAAAACATCGGCAGTAAAGTTGTTAAACTGAACTTCGCGATTTGTGGCGACGACATTCGCGCGCGCCTGGCCCAGGTTCATCTGGCCCATCACGCCACCACCAATACTCAAATCGGCAGACGCGCGATAACTTCCGGAAGGCTCGACTACAAACACGGGTTTCGTGAGTTTCACGTTTTCAGCGTGACCGTCTGCGAACTTCACTGTTCCCGCGTCAATATCGGCCGTCGAACCTTCGATTCGTCTGTTCCGCACGGACAATCGAACACCAGCGATGTTGAGACTTCCTATCTCCGCACCCGCCGCACTGGTCGCTCCGACTTGCACGTCTTTGACGACAACGCTCGTGACTCCATCGCGATTGGTGATGTCGACATTATTCGCAGTGACACCTTTAACCTGCGCGCCCGAAGCCGACACTGTTCCCGCTTTGACGTTTGCGACCGTCGCCGTTGTTACATCATTTTGTTTTCGGAGCTGTAAGTTTGACGCAGTGATTCCGTCTACTTTTGCGCCCGAAGCAGCAAGGCCATTCGCAGTGAACTGAGACGATGAAGCAGTCAAAGTTCCTTCGTTCATCTCGGCACGTGCGTCGCGAAGGATCAGACCGGTCAGCGTCGTTCCGTAACTCTTTTCAGCAACCGCTCGTAACTCACCGATCCAGCGAAAGTTTGTTCCGGTCCCCATCACGTTCCCGGCAAGTTGCAGCGAATCGATCTGAAAATCGCCGGCATTCAACAGATCGGCGACAGCCTTGCCATTGAGTTCGTAGCTCCTGCCCTGCACCGAACCCGTCGCGGTTACATTCAATCCCTGAAGGCGTATGTTGTCCGCCGCCAGAGCGTCTGATTTGATCTCGCCATTGATCTTGAACTGATCGCCTTCACCTGCGATGGTGCCGTTGAAGTTTCCCGCGCCACGTAGAGCAGTGCCGGTTCGCAAAGTGTCTGAAAGCTGCGTGAGGTCAACAGTCGAAGTGACGTTCATCTGGTAACGAAGCGCGCGCCAGTCATCCATGACGCCGTTCATCTTCGCTTCCGCAACCGGCGATTTCAGCACCAGCTCCTGAATTTCCGCTCTTTCCTGGTTTACACGGGCGCGCCCCTGGACATCGATGTTGTTGATGGGCCGATTGTCATAAGCGAACGTCGAATTCGAAACCGAAAAATTTACCGTCGTCATACGCGTTCCCACGGGAACGTTCGGAGCGTCAGGCTGAATCGTAACGTGCAGGTTTCGCGCTTCGCCGGAGATCTCGTGGCGCACATCCCCGTAATGGACCACACCATTTTTTATTTCGATCGTGGCGGCTGAGTAAGCGAACAGAATGGTCCTGTTTGGTTCCGGTGGAGGAATGTGGATGTTGCGGAAGTTTGAGCGCCCCTCGTTATCAAAATTGACCCAAAAATCAACACCCTCCATCTTGAGGTCCTCAAGATTGATGTTGCGCTGCAGGTTTAGTGCATAAAGATCTTCAATCTTGACAGTTGCCAGCAAGCGCGTGATTTTGCCAAGCCGGTCGCCTGTCACTGCATCGTAGAGCTCGACGTCGTCCATCTCGACTGTACGAGGTGGAAAGCTGGCGTGAAAGTCGCGAATCTCCGCGCGGATGCCGTAGTTTGCGAATGTGGCCTTGATTTGATTGGCGACGTATCGATCGACGTAGCCGAGGCGAAACAAAAACAGGATCAGCAGCAGAACCACAACCACACCGGCACCGACGATGCCGGTGGCGATAAAAGCATGACGTCTGGTGAAGTAACGCCAACGTCTCCCGATAGTGGGCTTTTGGTCTACACTCATAACCTATAGTCGACGCGCGACTCAGGGGAAAGTTTGAATTCTATCGGGAGAGAACTTAAGTGCCGCTAAGAAGCACCAAAAGTCACAAAAAGATCGCCCGTGGCTTTTGGGCCAATTGGTGGCCAACCTCATTTAGGTTCATCGGCAACACTCTGCTGGTCCTTCAGGGATGCAGGTTGGCCCAACGGAACATTACCGACCACTGACAGCTCAAAGCCTTCAAGAGCTGCTACTTTGGGGGGATGATTCGAAAGCAGTAATATTTTTCGCAACCCGAGATCGTGGAGAATCTGCGCCCCGACGCCATAATCACGATCGACTCCGTAACCTGTTTCCAAACTTGCGTCCCGTTTACTGATTCCTCTCTGCTGCATGACGTCGTACGTACGCAATTGGTTGACCAAATCCAGACTATGCTCGCGCTGGCGCAGGTATAGCACCACGCCGCGCGCCTCCGCGGCGATCTTCTCTAGTGCCGTATGGAGCTGAAAACCGGTGTCGTCGATTAAAGAACCAAACATGTCGCAAGTCACGTTCTCGGTGTGAACACGGACCAGTACCGGATCGTCAGTCTTCACGTCGCCCATCACCATCGCGAGGTGCACGTCGCCATTGATCACGTTTTCATAGGCGACAGCGCGAAATCGACCATAGACCGTCGGCAGATCGGTTTCGACGACCCGACGGACCAGCATCTCTTTGCAAATGCGGTAATGCACCAGATCCGCCACAGTGATCATTTTAAGATTGTGCTGCGCGGCAAACTCCTCGAGTTGTGGCAGACGCGACATCGTCCCATCCTCATTCATGATCTCGCAGATCACCCCGGCGGGATACAAACCGGCAATGCGGGCTATGTCGACGCTGGCTTCGGTCTGTCCGGCACGAACGAGGACGCCGCCGTTCTTTGCGCGCAAGGGAAAGATGTGGCCCGGACGAGCCAGGTCCTGCGGGCGCGCACCCGGATCGACGGCCACCAGGATGGTCGTAGCGCGGTCGGCGGCTGAGATTCCCGTAGTGATACCGCGGCGGGCGTCAATGGAAACAGTGAAGGCCGTGCCGAGATAGGAAGTGTTGTCTGCGACCTGCGTGGTCAGGTGGAGCTCGTCACACCGGTCTTCCGTAAGGGGTAAACAGATCAGGCCTCGGGCATGCCGGGCCATAAAATTGATGATTTCGGGTGTGACCTTCTCGGCGGCGCAGACCAGATCGCCCTCATTTTCGCGATCTTCGTCGTCAACGATGATGATCATCTTGCCGTCGCGGATGTCGGCAACGGCTTCCTCAATGGTCGCAATAGGCACGGGGTCATGTTACCCGAAAGTAAATAGTCACGAAAGTGCGCAAAGACTTAATTCGGATGAACTTAAGCAACTCCTTGGAGTGCGCCAACTTGTTGGCGCTTTGGTACGATCCCAAAGCGGTGACAAGTCACCGCACTCCAAGGAAGCGCCCAAGTTCCTAATCTTTATAAGCCAATAGTTTTTCCACATATTTCCCGATGACATCGACCTCCAAGTTGACATCGTCACCGGGCTTCAGATGAGAGAAATTTGTGACTTCCCAGGTCTTTGGAATGATGGCGATTTCGAAGTATTCATCAGTGAGCGCGGCGATGGTCAAGCTGATGCCTTCGACAGCCACGGAGCCTTTGAAAACGAGGTAGCGTCCGATCTCTTTGGGATAGGCAATCCTGACCGTCCAGGACTCGCCGTGATCCTCAACACTGGCAAACTGCCCGCGAGCATCGACGTGTCCCTGAACGATGTGACCACCGAGCCGTGTCGCCGGCGTTACTGCCCGTTCGAGATTTACCGGCACACCGGGTCTCAACCTGCCGAGCGTCGAACGCTGCAGCGTTTCGCGTGAGACGTCAGCCGCAAAGGAATCGGGGTGAATATCGAGGGCAGTCAGGCAGACGCCGTTCACGGCGATCGAGTCGCCGTGATTTGTGCCCTCAGTAACGATATTGGCAGCAATCACGATGCGCGCGTTTTCACCACGCTCTTCAATACTGCGCACGCTGCCGAGTTCTTCAATGATTCCTGTGAACATTGATTGTTTCCATCATCTCACTAAACACTTCGTCGATACTCTTTCCAGTCGAATCGACAACCACCGCATCGTCTGCGACTTTCAAAGGCGAGTCAATTCGGGTTGAGTCGCGCCGGTCACGCTCGATCATGTCTGCCAGTGTCTCAGCAAGCGTCGCTGAGGAGCTGGACGTCATCTGATCTTCTTTGTACCTGCGTTCCGCTCGTTCATTCGGGTTCGCCGTGAGGAAGAATTTGAAGTC
Source organism: Pyrinomonadaceae bacterium (assembly GCA_035758935.1). Taxonomy (GTDB): domain Bacteria; phylum Acidobacteriota; class Blastocatellia; order Pyrinomonadales; family Pyrinomonadaceae; genus PSRF01. The sequence continues at coordinate 7,004 of DASTVU010000618.1, forward strand.
AGCATCCGGAAAAACGACGGTGCCGATGTCGCGTCCGTTCAGCACTGCCCCCCGTTTGCCGATCGCGCGTTGTCGTTCGACCATCGCGCGTCGCACGCCGGGAATCGTTGAGACGATCGACGACATCGCAGTCACGCTTTCGGTGCGAATTTGATCCGTCACGTCACGGCCGTTGAGCAATACCTTCAACGAATCCGGATCGCCTTCGAGATCGATTTCGATCTGATTGGCCAGGGCTGTAACAGCTTCTTTGTCGCTCGCGTCGATGTTCGCTTCAATAACAGCAAGCGCGACGGCCCGGTACATCGAACCGGTGTCGATGTAAAGCAGATTCAAGGCACTTGCTACCAAACGACCCAGCGTTGATTTGCCCGAGCCCGATGGACCGTCGATTGCGATGATCATGGTTTGTGCTTTTGTACTTGGATCTTTGTACTTTGTTTCAAGCCTCACAATCCGCAAAGCACCAAGTACAAAGTACCAAATACCAACTATACAAACGCCGCGAACACTTCGTTTGATAACAAAGCGCCCGTTCGAGTTAGTCTAATCAAGTCGCCGTCAAGCTCCAGCAGGCCGGCTTTGCAAAAGCGATCAAGATCCTCGGCGTGCTCGTCGCGCAAATCGACGCCAAACGATTCCCTAAACGCTCGTAGATCGACGCCTTGCATGAGTCGCATCCCCAGAAACACAGCCTCGGCGCGCATATCCGTCTGGCTCAGTTGCTGCTCGTCAACTACTGGCGACTCACCATGCTCGATAACGGTGACGTACTTCAACACATCGCGATGATTGGACCACCGTCGCACCGCTCCATCGTAAGAATGCGCCGAACAACCAAAACCGTAATATGGTTCACCGATCCAGTATTTGACGTTATGTCTGGAGTGAAAACCAGGCCGGCAAAGATTTGAGATCTCGTAATGTTCGTAACCAGCGCCAGCGGCCTGTTCGAGCATCCCCTCGTACATCACGCCAGCAAGGTCGTCATCAGGTTCAGGCTGAATCCCGCGGCGAATGTGCTCCGCGAGCGGTGTACCTGAATGAACTTCAAGCAGATAGAACGAGAGATGTTCGGGTCGAAGATCGAGTGCCAGCTTAATATTTTTTTGCCAGCCGTCCAGCGTTTGTCCCGGCAAACCGGCGATCAGATCGAAGCTCACATTCTCAAAACCTACGTTGCGAAGATCGTTGAAAGTATTCAGCGTATCCGCGGTTGTGTGCGAGCGGCCGAGTTTTGCAAGCTCTGTATCATCGAAAGTCTGGGCACCGAAGCTCGCCCGATTTATGCCCAGACTTCGAAATGCGCGCAGTTTCTCTTCGTCTACACTGCCCGGATTTATTTCCAACGTGATCTCTGACTTCGAATCAACCTTGAAGCAGTCGTGCAGAGTAGCGAGGATCAGTTCCAGCTGCGCAGGAGCGAGAAGCGACGGTGTGCCGCCGCCAAAATAAATCGTGTCAACACTGTCACCGAAATAACGCGATGATCTAATGTCTGCAACAAGAGCGCGTACGTAACGTTCGGCGAGTTCGTCTTTGTACAGTCCTGTAGCGAAGTCGCAATAAGAACAACGCGAACTACAAAACGGAATGTGTACGTAGAGACCTGCGGCAGTCATTTATTGCCAAGAATAATAACACGCGTGTGTATGATTTCATTTCCGCGCGTATCTTTTCAAAACTTCTCTCACATCAGCATTTAGCAAAAACAGTGCTATCCCAATTGGCACGGAGGTTGATAGTTCTCAAGTGCTACTAAACCATCGAGCATATGGGAGGAATAAATAGCATGGCAGATGACAGAATGAAGCACGATGATGCACAGAGAAAAATGGGTACCAAAGACGATCAGGACTTTGCCCGTCAGTCACCGGGACGTGGTGGACAGGTTGGCCAGCAAGGTGGCCAGGAGACTGGTAGTCAGCAGGGTGGTCAGTTCGGTGGCCAAAAAGGAGCGCGAAATCTGGACGAGGATGACGAGTTTGACACTGGTAAATCCGGTGGTCAGAATCGCGGCGGACAGAATCGCTAATTGAAA
>DASTVU010000619.1:0-5566 GCA_035758935.1 Pyrinomonadaceae bacterium
AAGGTCACTCGATACAGATCTCGGGAGCGATCAAGTTCTAGATTTTTGTCTCGCCGGCGCTCACGAGGGAGGAGATGATAGATGTCGTGGTTGTCGGAGGTGGGCCAGCCGGCATGACTGCTGCGCTGCGCGCTGGCGACCTGGGTGCGAAGACCATTCTGGTAACGCGCGACAAGTTCGGTGGCATGGCTGCGAACGACGGCCCGGTTCCCGTAAGGACGCTGGCACACGCCGCGCGTCTTCTCCGGGATACTCGCAACCTCGAGCGCTACGGCATCGTTGTGGGAGAGCCGATGCTCGACTACTCACGTTTGCTCGTGCGCGTGAGTGAGGTCGTCGAAGATGTACGCGCGCACTCGACTTTCAGCGCGCACCTCAAGGACCTTGGAGTAGTTGTCAACGAAGATTGTGGCGTTGCCCGTTTCACAGACGCGCATACGCTTGAAACGGAGAGCGGGCTGCGATTGCGTGCCGGCAAGTTCGTCATATGTACGGGCGGTGCGACTCGTCAACTGTCAGTGCCCGGCGCGGAATTGACTGCCACTCACAGCGATGCCTGGGGATTGACCACGGTGCCGCCTTCGATGATCGTGATCGGCGGCGGAGCTACGGGTGCGCAGGTCGCTTCGGTCTTCAACGCCTTCGGCTCGCGAATATCACTCTTTCATTCCGGACCGCGCATCCTGCCAACCGAAGATGAAGAGGTTTCGGCTGCCGTGCGGGCCGCCTTCCGCGAATCAGGCATTGAAGTTACGGAAAACTTCGGCGTTATCGAGTCGTTTGAGAAGACGCATGACGGCGTGCGTATGTCATTCTCCAAAGACGGACGGTCGGAAGCAGCCGAAGCAACCCTGGCCGTGACGGCAATAGGTTGGGTGGCCAACACAGCATCGTTGGATCTCGCTCGTGCTGGTGTCGAGACCGACGCAAGGGACTTCGTGCGCGTTGACGATTTTCTTCGCACCTCCGCGCCGGACGTCTTCGCCGCTGGTGACGTCACTGGACGGATGATGCTTGTTCCGCAGGCGATCCAGCAGGGCTTCGTCGCTGCCACCAATGCAGTGCAGGGTGCGACCATGACGTTGTTGGAAGGCGCTGCGCCAATCGGAAGTTTCACCGATCCGGAGTACGCCCAGGTCGGGATGACTGAGAAGCAAGCGCGGGCCGCCGGCGAAATCATTGTGGCCAAAATCTGTTTCGACTCGACTACCCGCACGATCATCGATGGCCGAACTAGCGGATTCTGTAAGCTGATCGTTGACAGCCGGACACGTCAGATCCTCGGCTGTCATGTTGTCGGAGAGCGTGCCGTCGAGTTAACGCAAGTGGCCGCGGTGGCAATGGCTGGAGGGATGCGCGTAGACGACCTGGCCCAGGTTCCACTTTCGTTTCCGACATACGCCGGCGTGCTTGGACGCGTCGCGGCGCAAGCAACTCGCCGGCTGAATTTAAAACTCGATTGGCAGGGGGGAGGGTTCGAAGGGCAATAAGCACAAACCGCGTCGATCAGTTTGAGACAGTTCCCACCGTTACCGTGTTGTCCCGACTGAGTGCTTTAGCGATGACTAAGAGCAGCACAATGCCGAGCATGTTGGCGAGTGTCAGCATGACGAGAACGTTCGGGTTGCTGAAGTTCTCGAGCGCGATGATTACGCCGGCAGCGGTATTGCGTTGCGCGGTGCCAAGGCCGCCGATGTCCTCGAGATGATCCTTCCCCGCGCCCGCAAGGTAACCCAGACCGAATGCGGCGCCGACGAAAGCGAGCCCAAGAAGAAACGCGCCCGTGCCGATGATGTCGAGCAGGTTGGGGTAGTAACCGACCAGTGTCACGAGGATCAAAACATACAGTGCGATGCTACCGAGCCTGCCAACCCACGGCTGCACCTTCTTGACCAGGCCCGGTATGAATTGGGCGGCGAGCATTCCAACGCCGATCGGCAGGATCAATTGCAACAAGAGCGACTTGGCTACTCCAAGAGCGTCTACGCTAACACCGGTCAGCACCAGCGGAAGCACGATTGGCATGTAGACGACTGTCACGACGGTCAACAGCATCATCACGGCCGCGCCGAGCGCGACTTCGTGTTCTGCGGTTTGCGTCAGCTTAATCAACAACGGGGCGCCCGCGCCCAGGCTGAAGATCAGCAGCCCCGCTTTGAGCGCCGGGTCGAATGGTGCGAAGTACAAGGCGATGATCATTAGGAGAGGAGCGAAGACGAAGTTCGCTAGCAACATCTTAATGACGAAGGGCCAGTTCTTCAGATGCTCTGCGATCGCCGAAGGCTTCTGCGTTAGTCCCACGTTCAGCATCGTGGAAATTATAAAGACCGGGGCAACGAACTGAATGACGCTTCTAAGAAACTCAAACATTCACTCCTCCTCGTAACCAGCGGGCCTCCCCGGACAGTGTCCACGCTCCGCTGCCGGCCAACTGTTTCGGCCGGGAAGCACACTTCAATCTCGGGTGGATTGTCCGTGACTACGTTAACCAGTTTGCCGTTAACTATTAACTGTAAGTTTTGACAGGCTTTGGCCAGGATCGTGTTTGATGGAGAGAGTTATCACTGCGGGTCTTTGCTTCGTTCTACCCTTGACCGCGTTTACGCTTTGAACGGCACCTAACCCCACCGCTGTTGAGAAATGTTTGAGAGCCAGCGCGCATTACCTTAAAGTGTTTGTTTTAAGGTTGTGACAGGAATGTCTGAACAAAGATTCATTGGTTATATACAAGAACCGGACGTCCATGATGGCGTCATTGTGAAGGCAACGTACAAAAGTGGTTTTCTGCGCTCGGTTTTTGATAAGCGCGTTGTCACGGTTATCGTGTTAACTTACGAAGAGCGGTTGTTCGTAATTTGGTTTAGCAGAGTGCGTTCGGCGAGCATTATTAACGCAGACGGGATGAGGCTTTACTCACTCAGTGAAATGCACGCAACGCCGCCGTGCAGAAGATTTGTGTTTGTCGACTCGGAAGAGAAGAGTAACCGTTACTGTGAAGTGGTGGCGCGGGAGATAGCGAGTATTGAAATGACAGAGGACTTCGTTCCTAAAGAGGCGATCGTGCACCTACGCAACCTCTATCCCAAGCAGCATTAACAAAAAATCACTTTTGTGTCGTCCTTATTTGCGAGGAGTATTTGAAGAAATATAACTTTGGCGTCCCGCGAATGGACCAGAGTCAAGCGTGAGTTAGACTCCAATGATTGGGGCGACAATCCGCTTGACCCTGATTACATAAAGGTATACTGTTCGCCAGCAGTTAGAACAAATTGGCTGCCTGCTCAAGGGGTACCGGTTCCTCTAATTAAACCCGGAGACCCATCTGACTCAGACCCCGCTGGAACTCCGGATTTAAGGGACTAAGCACATACTACGCTTTTGGCAGTGGACTCTTTTCATTTACTTCTTCTGCCTCATCACAAAAGGAGCGGAAAATGACGATCTTGAACAATCCCGCACTCGCCGGCCCTTTTCAATTCGACACTGTCATCTATGGCTCGCCGCCTCTCGCTTACGGGGCTCCGTTGGTCCAATATGTGATCTACAACACGCCGGATCCGGCGTACGTCACACCGCGGATCAACATCTCGGCGTTCGCGAACCTTGGAGGAGGTGCGGTATGGCCATTTCTCAATACGAACGTGCCGCTCAATGGCCATGTGGTCATACCCCGCGGGAGAGGCCCTTTCCCCCTGGCCGTGTTTGCGCACGGTAACCATAGCCCATTGGAGAATTCCACCCCAGGATACTTGTATCTCTGCCAGTTGTTTGCGTCGCATGGGATTATTGCCGCAACGATTGATGTGAATTTCCTTAACGGCGCCAACTTTGGTGAGAACGACGCCCGAGCGATTGTTCATCTCGAGCACCTCAAGCAATTTCGAACCTGGAATAACACTGCGACTCATCCACTAAAGGGCAAGGTCGACCTGAACCGGATTCTCATTGTGGGCCATTCGCGAGGAGGGGAAGGCGTGGGGCACGCCTCATTCTTCAATCGGCAAGCTTCAATCGGCGTCGTCAATCTAAACGGTCTCGGGCCTTTCTTTCTCGGTCCCTACCGTTTCGGATTGTCCGCTGTCGCCGCCATCGCTCCGACCGACCAGCAATTTGTGCCGGTTTCAGGGCCGACAATTGTCCCCGATTCGTACTTCATAGTTCACGGCAGCCAGGATGCGGATGTCTCTAATTTTGAGGGCTACCATACCTACGAACGCGCGCATGCCGTTGACTTGGCCAATCCGACCGTTTCCGACGGTAAGTTCAAGTCGATGTTGTGGGTGTATAGAGCGAATCACAACCAGTTCAACAGCGTCTGGGCGCCGGAAGTTGCCGCGATGCCGCGTGCGAGCCAGGAACAGATTGCCAAGGTCCACCTCGGCGCCTTGGCGCAGGCAGTGCTGCTTGATCGGCCGGAGTATCTGGAGGTGTTGCGCGATCACGGCGCGGCCGTGGCGTGGGAACCGGCCGGCACGGATTTAGTCTCGCAATATCAGGATCCTACACGCATCTTCGTCCAGCACAATCAGGAAGGTCTCGGCGCCCCGGTCGTTTCTCTGCCGGTTCAAGGCACCGTGGCGGCAGATGGCGTCGTCGCCACTCGCGCACTGACGGCATTGGTCGGCGGTGCTCCGACCACCACGATCACACTTCGGGCCTCATGGAACGTTCTTGGTTCGCGCCTGCTGTTGACCGTGGATCCCTCGACGCTCCCCGCGGAACGGTACAAGACACTCGCGCTTCGCGTGGGACAGTCAACGGAGGCGGGCAACCCCGCGAACCGGGATCAGGACTTTACTCTTGAGGTGTCGAGCGGCTCGCACACCGCGGCGTTTCCGGCGAGCTGCCTGCACCGGTTGCTGTATCCGGGTCCTACGTTCGGCGCGGCGAAGATCATGATGCAAACTTTGCGGCTCCCGATCGAGCGGCTCCTCGAGTGTGGAGTAGACCCAATCGATCTTCGCTCCGTTGCTCTTGTATTCGATCGACGATCGACCGGCGTGCTCTACGTAGGCGATTTACAATTTTCTAACTGATTCTGATCCAATGGAGGTATTGTCATGGAGCCACCAACACCGCCGAAAATCACCGGGGTAGAGATCGAAGCTGCCAAGCCCAACGAGGCGGACAGCTTAGCGATTGCGCAGATGAGCGCGGACACGAATCGGTCAATGCCTCAGGTCGCTCAAGTCGTCAAGGTCCGGCTCAGCGCCAAGCCCCCAGCTACGTCGATGGCCTGGAGACTTTATGTGGACGACGTGCTCATCCCCAAGTATTGGGAATACGAGGACGGGATTTACTTCACGGTGCTCGACCCACAGTTTTTCTCCGACCACAAAGGGGAGCCGTTACGCTTCTCTCAGGACGGCGTCGACTTTTTCGAAACCGGAGTAAAGCTTCCGGCGCCGGCTGAATCCGACGCGCCCTCAAGAGCGCCACGCAAGGCGGCCAAAGCAGCGAAAGGAAAAACGGCTCGAAAATCGCCACGCAAGACGGCCAAAGCAGCCAAAGGAACGACGGCTCCGTCATCGAAACGCAAGACGACCAAGGCATCAAAAAGCAAGAA
>DASTVU010000620.1:0-7494 GCA_035758935.1 Pyrinomonadaceae bacterium
GTGCCTTCGTGCCCTGACCCGCGCCACGGAATTTCAGCACATACATTCCATCATCGTCCGCCTCGATGATCGCAGGCAGCGATCCGCCTTCGCGGAGAGGCGTGACGTATCGTGTTGTGTTTACCGTTCTCATTCCGTGCCGCGATAATATCGTAAGAATCCTCGCATTGCTTTACAATTACGCCAATGAAGGTCGTGTCCATTGCGCTTCTGGTATTCCTGGCGACGGCCGTGATCTATGCACAGGCGCCATCGGCGGTCCAGATCTTCATGCCGGACGGTAGTCGTCCCGAACGTGAACTTCGCTTTACGCTCACACGTGACGATGGTCGCATCGAAACTCTCTTTACTGACTCAAAAGGAAAGTTTCAACTTACAGGCGATCTCAACCGGGATCGGGAATACACCTTCACGATTGAGAGCGACCGAAGGACCTTCGATACGACGACGGCGACCTTGCGGCTGTTGCGTGGGGGCGTGAGCTACCTGCCGATTTTTCTACGGCCATTCAAGGGTGATCCAAAGACAGTTAAGGGTGTTGTTAGCGCGCTCGACGCAACTGTTCCCCCTGAAGCGCGCACTCGCTACGATCGCGCGCTCAAGCTTATCGACGAGCAACGGGCTGACGAAGCTATTTCCGAACTCAAAGCCGCGATCAAAATTCATCCGAGTTATGTAAAAGCACTGAATGACCTCGGTGTGCTTTTTCTAAAGTTGAATCGACTCGACGAGGCGGCGGAGTCACTACAAACTGCGACGAAGATAGACGAACGGTTTTATGTTGCGCGTTTGAACCTGGGAATTGTGCTTAACCGCCAGCACAAATACGAGCAGGCTGTCAGTGTTCTCAATAATCTGTATAAAGTAGCGCCTTCGTTAAAGGGGCTTCGGTTAGCGTTGGTCGAGGCTTGGATTGGCACCGGACAGTTGCCACTCGCAGAGAAGGCACTCCGAGAGGCCGTGGGTGAGACACAAGTTCCCGCAGTTGAGTTGGTTGAAATTCACTACAAACTGGGTGTAGTTCTCAGCAGGCAGGATCGATATGCGGAAGCTGTTAAGGAGTTGGAGACTGCGACGCAATTAGATCCAAACGCGGCCAACGCGCACTTACTACTTGGCGCAGGACTTTTGGAACTGAAGCGTTATCCGGAAGCCGAACGTGAACTGCTGACCGCCTATCAGCTGAACCGCACCGAGATGGGCAACGCACAACTGTTTTTGGGCCAACTTTATCTGGCCGAGCAGAAGTACGACTCAGCACAAAAAGCCCTCGAGCAATACCTCCTCGACATCCCCAACGCCCCCAACGCCTCTCAGATAAGAACGACGATCGATAAGCTAAAAGCGCGGCCATGAGCCACAGATGAACACAGATCCGTGTTCATCCGTGGCTAAAACCGTGCTCAGAAGTTGAACCGCAACTGAAACTCGATCAACCGCCCACCCGGATCGTTCGTTCCGGAAACCGTAACGTCACGATACGCAGAACGCGTTTGACCGAACTGCGATCCGATACCTCCGTCCGCAAGAATCGGACTATTCGTACTATTCACCGTTCCTGCGAAGAAGTTCTGATAGTTGAACGCATTCAGGAACTGCGCCCTGAACTCCATGTTGACTCGCTCTGTTATTCGAGTCTTCTTGAGAATATTGAAATCAATCTTCTTCTGCCATGGACCATAGAGAAAGATCCTGGCGCCCAGTTCACCCGGAGTAGTTGGTGGACCAATATACGGCGCCGTCGGATCAAATGTTGGCGCACCTGCCACTTCAAATGCTGCCAGTGAATTGTTGATAAGTGATTGCGGCAGGAAGTACACGACACCGCTGGGGTCTTTACGAATCTGCATCATGCTTTGCAACTGTGCAGTCGTAAGGTTGTGGAGAACGACGCCGTTATCCTTGCCGTCAATGTTGTTGTTGAAAGTCGTGCGACCGCCCGTGATTCGCAACGGCGTTCCGGATTGAATACGCGCGACCCCGCCGATCTGCCACCCTTCAAGGAGTTTGCTGACGACTGGCATTTGCCAATTCATCCAGCGTCGACCTGGTCCGATCGGCAATTCGTAAATACCATTGATCTTGAATGCCTGACGCAGATCAAATGGCGAAGGTCCTTTGTCGTAATCGAGATCGCGTAAAGTTGTCGGCTGGCTAAACACCGACGAACTGTTGGCAAACATGTTCGACAACGACTTCGCAAATGTGTAGCTTCCATCAATCAACAAGCCCTTCGACAAACGACGCCGTAGCTCGATCTGCAACGCGTTATAAGTCGAGTGCCCATCGTTTGTGACTAAATACGATCCGCCTGCCGCAGCCTGCGGATTCACAACGAAGAAGTTCGACACCTTTGTGCCGTCAGACAAGGTGGTGAACGGCACGAGGTTGGCTGTTATCAGCCGTCCCATGCGCGTATTGTTGAGCGCAATACTACTGGCCAAACTGCCCGCCAGCCCGCGGCGGATTGTCGTAGCGAATGCCTCGTCATTGCTTGTTGCGAGGGCGGTTGAAATAATCGGGATGGGGCGAGTGCCCGGTACGCCGGCCTGCAGTCCGAAGTTATTACTCGTTGGATTGATGAGCCGCGCTAGCCGTAAGTTCTCCTGGGCAATCTTGAACTCGTCAAGAAAACCGTTTTCAAAGATATTCACTTCGTTCAGCTCATACTGCCGCCACAACTTGGTGCCGTGATTGCCGACATAGCGAATTTCTATTGCCATGTTCCTGCTCAGCTCTCGTTGCAGGCCGAATGCCCACGACTGCACGTAACCCATGCGTAGATTCGGACTCCATTCATTGAAGTCTTCACCGGGCCCGGCAGTAATCGGAAATGTTGCTTGTGACGGTGGGAAACGTCGCGGCAGAGTGGCATCGCGGAACAAGACGCTGCCTGGACCACTGAATCCGCCGCTAACGAATTCCGCAGGATTGTTTGCCGGTGACACGCTCAAAGAGAGGAACGGACCCGGATTCAATCCCCACATGCTGTAGAAGGTGTCAAAACCTTCGCGAACGTAGGCGATGGAGTAACCGCCGCGAATGACGAATTGACCCGCGGAGCCGAAAACTTTCTTCAGTAAATCGCCCTTCGAACCGAAATCAGGTGTCCATGCAAAACCAAACGAAGGCGCGAAATCGTTGTATCGAGTCTCGTATGGTTTAGTGTTTTCATCGACGAGCCTAAATTGAGGGAGGGTACTGTTGGCAATCAGTTTCGGATTGAAAAGATTACCGACGCCGGAGATTCCCCAAACCGATTCATATCCGGCTGTGGTGTAGACGCCGTTCTTATTTCGTGGTGCGAAGTCGATTTCCCAACGCACACCATAGTTGAGCGTAAGATTCGGACGCGCTCGCCATGAATCCTGGAAGAAGAAACCGAGTTCGTTCTGATAGTTTTGTTCTTCGAACGGAGTGAAAGTGAATTGCTTGCTCTCATCATCAAGCGTAGCGCGATAAGTCAAACTACTCACGCGCCCGGTTAGCAACGCATAAAGATTGGCTGCATCGGTACGTTGGCCGGAACTGCTGTTGGGAAAATTAGCCGAGGTGAAGAGTGCCGTTGCACCTGTGTTGACTGGATCGCCCGCGGCAATTCCAAACGTCGCGCCGGGAATGGTTTCACTTCCCTGACTTTGCTGATATCCCTTGACGTGAGTGAAGGTCCCTCCAAAGTTGTAGGAGTGAGTGCCTTTAATCCAGGTGACGTTATCGTAGATTGTTGTGACTGGAGTGTGTCGTCTCGACTGTGTACTGCGCGTTTGCGGATTGCTTCCAAACGGGAAGGTCAATGTGTAGCCCCGTCTCCCGCCAAACAAGGCGGGAACGGCCTCGCTACCGAAGATCGAAATGCCGCCATTACCGAGTGTGTAACGAGCCTCATTGACGACGCTGTTCGACAGTGTGGATCGTAATGCTCCGGCGAATGAAAATGCATTCCGTTTGATGCTTCCGGTTGTATTGGATTCAGCGCCTAATACAATGCCGGCGCCTGGCACCACAGGAAGCTGCCCGTTTACGGCGTCTGGATCAGAAAAGTATTGTTGGTAGTGATAGGTAAACTCGAAGTGATGTTTCTTGGTGACGTCCCAATCGAATCTCGCTGTTGGGAACCGCCGGATGTTGGTGCCCGGCGCCTGGAAAGTCAGATCGAGCCGGTTGAAATCGTTGGCGGTCCCGACGCGGCTCTTCAGTGTGCCACCATCGGCTGCGCCTGCGGAGAATGCTCCGAGCAGGTTATTGACGATGGGATCGATCGTCGTCGCATATGGACGAACCGTTCCGGGTAGAGTTGGATTTCTGCTGGCTGCCAGTGCAAGCAAGTTAATGTCGCGCGTAACACCGGTTGAATCTCTATAAGTGAAAATACCGGTTCGTGCCTTGTCAGTTACAATCGTGCGCGCAGCCGGATATGTTTGCGGCAGACGAAACTCCTCATAATTAAAGAAGAAGAAAGCGTGGTTCTTCCAGATAGGACCGCCAACATGACCGCCGAATTGATTCAACAGCATTCGGTCTCGCGCAAGACCATCGATGTTGTTGAAATAATAGTTTGCGTTTAGAGCGGTGTTGCGGTGTTGCCAGAATGCGCCGCCGTGAAATTCGTTCGTTCCGGTTTTGGTGACGAAGCGTATTTGCGACGCACCGCCGGCTGAACTCTCAGCGCCTGGCGTTGCAGACGAGACGGTCATTTCATCAACCGCGTCGGCTTTGGCCTGGGTTGACGTGAAGAAACCATCCGACGACTTGAGCAGGTTGTCCTGAACGTTGATGCCGTCGAGCGTGATGTTCAAGCTGCCTTTCGGCAAACCGTTGATGGTTGAAGCTCGCGGTACCGTGGCGGTTTGTGTGCCCGGTTGCACGAGTACGAGCTGCAACGCGTCGCGGGTCGCAAAAGGCAATTCGACGATCTGCCTGCCGGTAATCGTCGAGCTGACACTCGTTTCCGTAGTGCGAAGTACTTCGGCGCCGCTCGCGACCACTATCGACTCATTAATCTGCCCGACTTCCAGGGCAATTTCGAGGTTCGAGGTTTTGGCGACGTCAATCTTCACGTTCTGTGCGATGGTGGTCTTGAAACCTGTGGCAGAGACCGTGACTGTGTAAACGCCTTGCGTCAGAGATGGAACGGTAAATGTGCCGTTGTCAGAGGTTTGGGTAGTGAACTCGGCATTGGTGCCGATGTTCTTAACCACCACAGTTGCGTTAGCCACGTAGGCTCCCGATTGATCCTTCACCGTACCGGCGAGTGAGCCGGTCGGGATCGATTGGGAAAAGACAACGACGGCCGTACTAAGTATCAGACAAATCACAATCAACAAACGACTGAACATAGAGTTCCTCCTTGGAGAGCGAAGAGTTAACTTTTCTATCAGACTGATTAGTACGGAAAGAGAAGAAACAAAACCGCGAACAATTATTCAAAAATTTGGCAGCAGTATATACCTCGTTGTAAATCCGTCAAGAAGTTTGGACACGCGGGTGGGGTTAATTTGCGGGTTGTTGGTGTTTGAGGTGACGGATATGCAGATCCGTGGATTTAAAACTAATTTTTTGAGAAGGAATTTCACTGATCTTTTGCGGCTTGCGTGATCCACGCCGAACCTACTGCGGAGTTGGAACCACGAACAACGTATCCTCGACTGCAACATTGCGTTTGATCTCCGTGAATGTGCGCACCCAACTATCGAAAGTATCGATGGCGGAGTAACGAATTGTGAACGGCATTTTTACACCGTCTACTTCCCGATAATCCTCAAAATCCAGTTGCTCGGGAAATGGCATGAGCACTGTTTTGTTAAGAGTGATTTTCCGAAGCAGCAGTCCTGTCTGACTGTCAAAGTAAAACCGCTCAGTTTTGGCGTCGGTCGAGTTCTCGACAACATAAGCTTCACGCTCACCAACCTTTTGTATTCCACTTAATCGCATGTTTTGCGACGGCTTCACTTTGACGACCGTAAAGAGTTCGTTCCCCCTACGTGTGGCGTCGAGAGCTTCTGCTGTCGAGAGCGGTCTCACGTTGGCTCCGTTAATTGCCCAGCCCTTGTCGCCATTAAGAATCTGACGGATGGTGCCGGTAGCTGTAGTGGTAACGAGAAGAAACTTGTCGGGAAACGCCACGGTAATATCGTTGGGCCAACTGCGATTCTGCGATGCCTCGCGTCTGCCCTTCAGCACCAGCGTCGTGGTGTTGGTCGCGGCACTCCCGCCCACAACTTCAACGTACTTCCGCAAGATCTGATCGAGAGAAGGAAGACTTGTGCTCGCTGAAAGCGCAGTATCGTTCGGTCCTGGTTCATGAGCTGAATGGGCCAGCGGCATCGAAGGAAGTCCAACAGGTTTTCTTTGTCCACGATGACAGGTGTAGCAAGTGACCTCGTTTTCTCTAAAATCGACTTTGTTATTCGCTTTGATTGATAGAACCATTTCCATCATGCGACGAGCTGTTTGTTTCTGCGGCTTGTCGTCGTTTTCCCAAAGCCACTTTGTAGTTCCCGTAGCTGGATCTTTGCCTTGCTGGACGTGACAGAAGTCGCACTGGACTCCAAGCGAGGTAGCCACGAAATTCATCACCAGAAACAGTTGTGAATCGGGCAAGCCCTTGAGAACCTGAATGTTCTTACGCGTTTGATCTGCCGTCTTTCCGGTTTGTGCTTGCCACGATATGGAGAACTTTCTCAAAGTGCTAGTTTGTTGTTCGTCCCCCGACGCGGCAACGTTCGACGCGCGACTCACGATTGCAAGACAAACCACTGCGCTTAGAAAGACTGTGAAGTAAGTGAGACGGCTGATGCTTATTTTTGCTGACATAGGTGATTGCCTTTAATCCAAGTACTTCACGCATGCGACTCGGGAAAGAAATTCCCACCAGTAGTGTAGGTGCGTGTCTTCAATCGACGTAGAGTATCTCGGTACTGATTCAGTTCTGAAAACGCCGAAGGCGTTGGCTAATTTCAGCCCAGGGTTGGAGCACAGCGACAACCCTGGGAAAAAGTCCCGTATTCTTTTGAACCCTGTAAGGGTTCGTCTTGCGATGAACCCTTTCAGGGTTTAGAGCTTTTCATTATGAAGTTCCCCCCAGGGTTGTCACTGCGCTCCAACCCTGGGCTGAAATTAGCCAACGCCTTCGGCGTTTTTTCAAACTGACCCAGTACTAGAATCTCGTTTCATGAGTTTTGGTCGCCGACTTCGGTAAGAACTTCTTCGATATTGTGGTCCATCCAGTATCGGAAGAAATTCTCACCGGTAGTGTAGGTGCGCGTCTTCATTCGATCGACGTAAAGAATTCCGTTCAGGTGGTCTATCTCGTGTTGAAGAATGCGTGCGTACCAACCGTGTGCATTGATCGTCACTTCTTCACCGCGTTCGTTCAAACATTCGACGCGAACGTTTAGCGCGCGATCCACAACCGCCTGGTAGCCTTCCACACTGAGACAGCCTTCGAAGAATACTGCCGACGAATTATCAACGACGGTGAGCTTTGGGTTGATG
>DASTVU010000621.1:0-3553 GCA_035758935.1 Pyrinomonadaceae bacterium
GGCGATGATCGTGTTGCTGCGCTTCGAGGGCCGGAGCCTTATTTGTTCGTGTGGAACTTTCGCGATCTGGATTGGTGATTGGTGTAGCTCGAATACGTCGCAGCAGTTGCTCGATCCTTACAGTCTCACGCACATCCTGCATGGCTTTCTGTTCTTCTGGTTAATGCTACTGCTGTTTAAGCGAATCTCGGGGGCGTGGCAGGTCTGGCTGGCGCTGTTGCTGGAGAGTGCGTGGGAAGTTTTCGAGAACACGAGTTTCGTAATCAACAAGTACCGCACTGAAACGGCTGCACTGGGCTATCAGGGCGACACGATTGTCAATTCACTCGGCGATCTTGCCTGCGCTTTAGTGGGTTTTCTCGTCGCGCGACAGCTTGGCTTTTGGCGCTCGTTGATTGTGTTCCTGTTGGTGGAACTAGTCTTGACTCTTTGGATTCACGACAGTTTGCTGTTGCAAATCCTAATGCTGGTACGGCCAGTTGAAGCGATCAAGTTTTGGCAGCTGTGCCACTAATTCGTGGCGCCGGCGTTGGTCGCAGCCACGATTACACGGTTGTTGAGATCTTTTAAGGCGGCGCGATTCTTTTCACGCAACTCTAGCGCGTCGTTTCCCACTTGAATCCCAACCGTTTGCGACAGCGCGATCTTCTTGAAGTTTTCGTAGGAAATCTTCGCTTCCAATACTTCGACCTTCGTATCCCAAGTGCCCGGCCGGCTGGTGCTCACCGGATTCATGCGGCCGAGTCGCAGGGTTTCAGAGTCAGTCACTACCATCAGATCTCTCTGATCGGGAGGATGAAAATGAACCCAGTCTTTATTCTCGAACACCACTTGTAACATGACGTGCCGCACGTAGTTGACCTGCGTTCCGGGACAATGCAACGAGACCTCGATACTCACGCACGCATCCTTGAACGTCTCTTTCAAGCCGTCGCAATTGACTTTCATCTTCCGGAGACGCATCACGGTCTCGTAGTTGAAGCCGTCGTATTTGGTCTCAATCTTGCCGCCGTGTTTCACGGGCTCTGGCGGTGTTTGCGGGATGGCTCTGCTCGGTTGAGCCAGAAGGATCGCAGCGCAGCCGAAAACAAGCAGGATCGTCTTCATAAACTTCTCCAATTTCCTGGTTCAATTGTCGAAAACTGAGGTGAAGATTTGGGGCGAACCCACGGGAAGGCTCACAAGCAAAATAACGAAGCGGGCGAGGCTGTGTCAATGAATTTGTGCTTTGTGCTTAGCACTTTGTGCTTGGTAGGATTTATGATCTGACAAAGCACAAAGTACCAAGTTCAAAGCACTACGCTTGAGGACCAACATGACATCTTCATCCGATAGTTCTCTAACTGCCCTTACCGAACGCCTCCGCCAGGCGAACGAAGAGTTTACTCGTCATTATCCGGGTGAGAGCGGCCGCCGGCAGCCGGTACACACCGTCTACGGAGGCGCGCACCTGTTTAAGTCTGACACGGCCAAGCGCCTGGGATCGTTAGCTCGACGTTCCCTCGATCAGTTTGCGCCTGATTTTCTAAGTTTCGCGCGTGCGGTGGAACTACCCGGCTTCGATGAACTTCCGGATTCGATAGACGAAGCGAATGAGCTCGTTTCCTTTTTGAAAAACGAGCCCGAACGCGCACGCAAAGAGAAAAAGGGTGCCTGGCTGTCGTACACGATCTACCGCCGCGTCGCTGAGAAACTGCAACGCGAACCGGTCGAGGACTTCCGCATCGATTTTGAAGACGGATATGGCAATCGGCCGGACGACGAAGAAGACGGTCACGCGGTTTCAGCGGCTGCTGAAACGGCTGAGGGCAGGAAGAATGGCAGCCTGCCGCCGTTCATCGGCATTCGCATCAAGCCCTTCAACGAAGAGCTGCGTGCCCGCAGTTTTCGCACGCTCGAGATTTTTGTTTCCACACTCGTCGATCTCAACAAAGGTTCACTGCCAGATAACTTCGTCGTGACGCTCCCGAAGATCACGATTCCGGAACAGGTGTCGGCACTCGTCACACTGCTTGCGCAACTCGAAAAGGACACTGAGCTTGAAGAGGGCAGTTTGAAATTCGAGATGATGATCGAAACTACGCAGTCGATTATCAATCATCGAGGGCAGATCAATCTTCCGTTGTTGCTGGCAGCGGCGGAAGGTCGTTGTATAGCGGCTCACTTCGGCACTTACGACTACACTGCCGGATGCAATATCACAGCGGCTCACCAGCACATGCTGCATCCTGCCTGCGACTTCGCGAAGCACATGATGCAGGTTTCGTTTGCCGGCACCGGCATCTGGCTTTCCGACGGTGCGACGAACATCATGCCGGTTGCACCGCATCGTTTCGCGGAAGGTGGTGCGCCACTGACGCCCGCACAGATCGAAGAGAACAGGGAAGTGGTCCATCGAGCATGGCGGCTGCATTACGATCACGTTCAGCATTCACTCACGAACGCTTTTTACCAGGGATGGGATCTTCATCCTGCACAACTGCCGACACGTTATGCCGCGGTCTATGCATTCTTTCTAGAGAGTCTCGAGGCTGCGTCTGAACGTTTGAAAAACTTTGTCGATAAGGCGGCAAAGGCGACGCTCGTGGGCGACGTGTTTGACGATGCGGCAACGGGACAGGGATTACTTAATTATTTTCTGAGGGCTATTAACTGTGGTGCAATCACTGAAGCCGAAGCGCTACAGTTATCAGGATTGACGTTGCCTGAATTGCGTTCGGCGTCGTTCGTGAAGATTCTGAATAATCGTCAGGAATTATAACAACTCGGAACGTACTGTAGGGGCGGCCCTCCGTGGCCGCCCGTGGTTTTGGCAGGGATTCACGGAGCAACGGCTTCGGCTTTGGCGAACACGATCAAAACCACGGGCGGCCACGGAGGGCCGCCCCTACAGTACGTCCCGAGATCCTGTGGTAAACTCGCGACAACTCACCAACATCGGAGCGTTATGACTACCAAAATCCAACTTCTCACAATTGCCGACTGGGACGCGATGCCGTGTGAAGATGGCTATCGCTACGAAATAATAGAAGGAGAGCTATTTGTTTCAGAATGGCCAGGTCTCACACATCAAGTAGTGTTAGGCGACCTCACAACGCTTGTTGCAAAATCTCTTATAGCTAAGCCGATCGGAACTGCTGTGCTTAATCCGCCTGTGGTTCTGAGTAATTACACCGGAGTCATTCCCGATCTCGTCTTTTTCTCGAATGAACAGCGCGGCACGATTGTTAAAGACGATCGGCTCAACGGGCCGCCGACCCTCGTCGGGGAAATTCTGTCGCCGGGTTCCTCAAACATTCGTCGCGATCGCGTCGCGAAGCTTCAGCTCTACGGTAAACACGGCGTACCGGAATACTGGATTATCGATCTGAAGAACACCGCCGTCGAGCGATATGTCAATCAGGGTTCGTCCATGATTCTTCAGGAAACGTTGGGCAAGGAAGAAACATTAACTACGCCTACTCTTCCGGGGTTTTCTTGTCGCGTGAGCGATATCTTTAGTCACTTCTAAAACTGTATGAAACTATTCATCGCAATCGTTCTAACCATGGCA
>DASTVU010000622.1:0-8457 GCA_035758935.1 Pyrinomonadaceae bacterium
GCCACGGAGGGCCGCCCCTACAGTACGTCCCGAGTAGCCTTGTGAACCCGAGTTGATCAAAGAACTGTGCAGGCTTCTTCGAACTCGAGCCGCGGTAGCCGCGTGGAGAAGCTCGATGGATCGCCATAACCGAGGTTGCACAGGAAATTCGACCTGACCGCGCCGCCAGGAAAGAACTCCTCATCCAGCTTTGCATTATCAAACCCGGACATCGGTCCACAATCGAACCCGAGAGCACGTGCCGCGATAATTAAGTACGCTCCCTGAAGCGACGAATTCCTTCTCGCCGTCTCCTCCGCAAGTTTCGAATTCGACACATACAGATTGCGCATCGCAGGCTTGTGCGGGAAGAGTTCGGGTAACTTGTCGTAAAACAGCAGATCGTAAGCAACGATGACGGTAACCGGCGCAGCCATCGTCTTATCAACATTTCCCGAAGAGAGCGCCGGTCGTAGTCGCTCCTTCGCTTCCTGTGATCGCACGAAGACGAATCGACCCGGGCTGCCGTTGGCGCTCGTTGGCCCCCACTTCATCAGGTCGTAAAGCTGTCGCAGCTGTTCATCGGTGACGGGTTTGTCGAGCCAGCCGTTGTATGTTCGCGCCTCGAGAAAGATTTGGCCCAGGGCCTCTTCGGGTAACGGATTTTTCATCTGAGTTTGCCTCAGGAATAGTAAGCCACAAAAAACCACAAAAAGCACAAGTTTCGCTTCTCCAAATTTGCTTTTTTAGACAAAATTTCGACCATTCCCCCGCGCTCTTCGTCTAACATCGGGGAAGTCAAAAAGACTTGTTGAGGTCCAAAGCCGAAATGGTATATTTGGCTTCAACCTGGTTACGGACCAAGGTCGCCCCTCGCTAAACGAGCGTCAGAACTCACCTGAGACAGAGTCAATTTCGGAAATCGTGTCGGAGCCGTCCCATGAGAACCAGCTATTTCCGCTGCGCTGCTAAGGGTTTTATCTTTTCTTTTCTCCTGCTTGTCTGCCTAATCCCAGCGAAGGCAGCCACCAACAAGAAACCGGTTTTGATTAGCCAGACTGCAAGTACGCGGGCCGTGGCTTTCGAAACGATTTCGTTTAAAGCCGAACCCTTTCCTTTGACGGCTTCTCTCCCATTAACCCATAGCGACACACGAACCCGAATCTCCATCTTCGCAATGGACCTCGAACTGCTGCCAGGCGAGGGCGCAAACGCATTTACAGCGGATGTCCAGGACGCGACCGGAAAGATTTACCCACTGCGTATTGAATACGTGGGCCAGGTTCCAAACTTTCCCGGAATCACCCAGATTGTGGTCAGACTCGCCGACGACCTCGGCGATGTTGGCGACGTTTTACTGCGTCTCAATTTGCATGGAATGGCGAGTAATCGTGTGCGGGTTGCAATCGGGCATACGGGCGGCGGGCCAACCGACGATGTGGGCGCCGTTCCAACACCGGCTCCGCAAACTCCGCCGGGTGCAGATCCGCCACTCGTTCCTGATCCATTTACCGGTCCGGCCAGTGAAGCCGACACAGTGCGTTTCCTCGAACAGGCGAGCTGGGGTCCAACCTCTGCCGAAGTCGCACGCGTAAAAGCGATGGGCTTCATCGCTTATCTCAACGAACAGTTCAGCCAGCCGCCGAGCAATCCGGCCAAGGGCTCGAATTATCCAGATTTGACATTCCCGCTTGACGATTCGAACCAGCAATGTCCATCGACCTCTGTTGATCCGAACTACAACCAGAGTGTTTGTCTCCGCGAAAACTACTCGATTTATCCGGTGCATCGCACGTTCTTCAGCAATGCGCTCTACGGAAACGATCAGTTGCGACAGCGTGTAGCTTTTGCGTTGCACCAGATCCTCGTGGTTTCTGCCAACAGCGAGGTCAATCGTCCAAGCTGGATGACTGTTTACCTGCAGGCGCTGGACCGAAATGCTTTTGGTAGTTATCGCACACTGCTAAATGAGATCACACTCACACCCGCGATGGGCGAGTATCTCGACATGCGTCTCAGCACGAGAACAAGCCCGAACGAGAATTTTGCGCGCGAGGTGTTGCAACTATTCTCAATCGGTACTGACGTGCTGAACCCTGATGGCACACCGCAGCGTGATGCACAAGGCAACACGATTCCTACCTACTCGCAAGCGGATGTGAATGAGTTTACGCGTGTATTTACTGGTTGGAATTTCGCGACCGCGATTGGTCCGGGCATCACCAACTTTCGCGACCCGATGGTTCCGCGTGGTGGTCAGAATCACGACGCCGGAGCAAAGACGCTTTTGAATGGGTTCAGCATCGCCGCGTGTTCGAGTCCGAATGGAACTGCGAACATAGCCTGTGCCCAATCAGACATGACGGCAGTGATGAATCACCTGGCCAATCATCCCAACGTTGGACCATTCATCAGCAAACAGTTGATCCAGCATCTGGTCACAAGTAATCCGAGCCCTGCTTACGTCGAGCGCGTTGCGAAGGTCTTCAATAACGATTGTAGCGGGCTCTATCCGCAGGGTTGCACGAACGTTCGCGGTAACCTGAAGCTCGTGGTGCAGGCGATCCTGTTGGATCCGGAAGCACGTGGCGACCTGAAGACTGATCCAAACTACGGCAAATTGCGTGAGCCGGCGCAGTACATTAACGGTTTCCTACGCGCCTTCAACGTCAAATCTTTCGATAAGACGACCACCAGTGACGGCGTTCTGGATAGCAGAGGCGGCGCTTTTACCGGAACGCTGGACCAGTCGATCTTTCTACCGCCAACTGTGTTCAGCTATTACCAGCCGGCTTATGAGGTGCCGGGAACGAAGATCCTCGGCCCTGCATTCGGAATTCTTTCCACGACCACTACGCTGCGTCGCGCAAACAACATCAACACACTGATCTATACAGGCGTGACCGTTAATCCGTCGCCGGCGGTGAGTCCGGATCGTCCCCGCGGCACGTCGATCGATATCGCGAACCTTGAAGCGCTCGCGGGAAACCCCGTCGATGTAGTCAACGCTCTCGACACGTTGCTGCTGCACGGAACAATGCACCCGCAGATGCGCAGTTCGATCATCACGGCGATGAATGCGATCAACGATGCCAACGTGACGACGCGCAACCAGAAGCGTGCACGAGCAGCGGTCTACCTGGTTGCAACTTCTTCTCAGTACGACATTCAGAGATAACCATCATGGCGATAACACGAAGAGACTTCTTACGTTCAAGTGCATGTGCTGTGGGTAGTATGGCGCTGGCTTCAAGTATCGATACTTTCAGTGTGGTCCACGCGCTAACGCCAGAGGCTGCGAGTGATTACAAAGCGCTTGTTTGCGTTTTTTTGAATGGCGGCAACGACGGTAACAACATGTTCGTGTCCCTGGATCAGTACAACGGTCCGGCGGGCAGTCTCACCACGGGCTATTCGAATGTGCGTGCTGCGGCAGGTTTGGCGATCGCTCAGGCGAGTTTGCTTCCGGTATCGCCTGTGAGTGGCGGTTCATATGGTTTTCACCCGAACATGCCGGAGATACGCGATCTCTTCAATCAGGGAAGGCTGGCAGTGCTCTGTAACAACGGACCGCTCGTCGAACCACTGACCAGGACCACTTACCAGAACGGCACCGGAAAGAAACCGCTCCAACTCTTTTCCCATTCCGATCAGGTCGGATTGTTTCAAACAGCGATCGCAAACACCGTCAGTCAAACCGGCTGGGGAGGCAGGCTTGCCGATAAGACGAGTGGATTGAATGGTTCAGCGACTTTTCCGGCCAACGTATCGATCGCGGGTATCAACTTGTTGCTGAGTGGTGTCGATACCAGGCAACTGGCAGTTGCTGACTCAGGCACGCTGCTGGCTAACGTCCTGCAACTCACCATGTCGGGCACTACGGCCGAACAAAACTCACGTCGTGTCTCGTTCGACGAACTTCGCACGCTCGATAACAACTTCAAACTTGTAAAAGCCGCCAACGACATACGCTCGAGTTCGATTCAAACAGATGAGGCGCTCAGCAGTGTAAACCCAACTCTGGCAACAGTGTTCCCGAATACCTCGCTTGGCCGGCAGCTAAAACAGGTCGCCCTTTTAATCAAAGCCTGCACCGATGTGACCGCAGGAATAAACATGAAGCGGCAAATTTTCTTTACGCAAATCGGCGGCTTTGATACACATTCAGCGGAGATCGGAGGACAGGGTGGTTTGCTGACTCAGGTGAGTCAGGCAATCAGTGCTTTTTACGCAGCCACTGTCGAGCTTGGCATTCAAGACAAGGTGACGACCTTTACGATGTCGGACTTCGGACGCACCTTGCAGCCGGCCGGCTCGGGGGTCACCGCAGTGGGAACCGATCACGCGTGGGGTAATCATCAACTCATTGTTGGTGGCTCGGTGCAGGGACATACGTTGTATGGTACTTACCCGACGTTGGCACTCGGTGGTCCTGACGATACTGATGGTGGATCGAATCCGCGTGGCCGCTGGATCCCGACGACGTCTGTTGAGCAGTATGCGGCAACACTTGCAACCTGGTACGGTTTGTCTACGGCCGATTTACCGGCGGTGTTTCCGTTGATTGGACGCTTCGCTACTCCGAATTTAGGTTTCCTGGCTTAAAGTGAATGGCCACAAAAAGGCACAAAAAGCACAGACCGACTAAATCTAATGTTTGTGCTTCGGGTAACACTCTGTGGCTCGCCAGACTTATCGTCCTCGCGTCTCTGCTCGCGGCTTTTACCGGTTTTCTCCTATCTCACAACGCCGGCACTCCTCCAGTGCATGCATTCTCCACCGGGCCACCTGCCGGCTATACAGGTGCTCCGCTGGAAGAGCCGGAAGCTTGCGCCGAATGTCACGTGCCGCCTGATGCAGGCACAGGCACGATTTCCATTAGCGCGCCGCAAACCTATGTGCCCGGACAAACCTACGCGATCACTGTTACGCACACGAATCCAGATCCGACGCGACTTCGCTGGGGTTTTGAACTGACAGTTCTCGACACAGCGTCTGATGAAAAAGCTGGCGAGTTGCAGAGCACAGATGGGTTGACGCAGGTTCTGGATAACGCTGGTCCAAATTCCGCGCGTCAATATATTGAGCACACTGCCGCGGGCACTTTTATCGGTCAACAGAACAGCGCGAGCTGGACCTTTAACTGGACTGCTCCACCTGTCGATGTTGGTCCAGTCAATTTCTATGCGGCCGGTAATCAGGCGAACAACGACGGCAACACCTCGGGGGATTACATCTACAAAACCTTCGTGGCTTCAGCGCCCGCTTCAACCACGCCGGACTTTGCGCTCAACGTGAATCCGACTTCGCGAAACGTCGTGCCAGGTGGCGGCGGAATTTATACCGTGACGGTAACGCCGCTGGCCGGCTTTACCGGACAAGTGAATTTCAGCGCGAGCAGTCTTCCGACAGGTGTATCAGCCGTTTTCGATCCGGTCTCGGTCAACATCACTAATGCGAACTCGATCGCAACACAGGTTACTTTAACTTCTGGTGCAAACACGCCGGTAAACAATCACACCTTCAACATCAATGGACAATCTGGTGCCACGTCGCACTCGATCCCCGCCTCGTTGAACGTCGTAAATCCTTTAAGTGCGGACCTTTCGATCAGCAATACGGCCTCGCCGAATCCCGGGCAGGCGGGCGTCAGTCTTTCGTACCGCATCATCGCGACTAACCATGGACCGAAGCCCGCAACAAATGTAACCATCACAGACACATTACCCGCTGGTGTCACATTCATCTCTGCAACGGCGACTCAGGGCAACTGCAATGGCAGTGGGCCGGTGATTTGTAATCTCGGCAGTCTGGACGTCGACACTAGCGCGATCGTGACGATCGTCGTCGTACCCTCATCAGCCGGACAGATAACGAATTCGGCGACAGTCAGCGCCACTGAGACTGACTCTGACTCAACCAACAACACTGCGGCCATCACGACCGTGATTCAACCCGCGGCAGCGTCGCCGACAATGTTGGATGACAATCTCACTGTCAGCACAGTGATCGCCGGACTCGATCAACCGATCAGCCTCGCATTTATTGGTGCAAACGATTTCTTTGTGCTGGAGAAAGCGACCGGGAAGGTGCAGCGAGTAGTTAATGGCGCGTTGCACAGCACTCCGCTCGACCTGCCGGTCAACAACGCCTCCGAACGCGGCTTGCTCGGCATCGCGTTGCATCCGAACTTTGCGCAGAATGGTTTTGTATACCTGTTTTGGACAGAAAGTAGTACTGGGTCAGACACGGCAAACATCGATCAGGTGCCGCTTCTCGGAAACCGCGTGGATCGTTACGTTTGGAATGGCACGACGCTCACGTTCGATCGCAATCTGATCCAATTGCGCGCATTGCAGCAGGATGCGGTCCAGCCGTCACGCGGTAATCACAATGGTGGCGTGCTGCGATTTGGTCCGGACGGCAAGCTGTACATTATCTTCGGCGACAACGGCAGACGCGGCTTCCTCCAGAATCTTGAGCAGGGTGGTCCAAATCCCGACGATCAGTTTGGTGGACCGCTACCTGACGACGCGCATCTGACGGGAGTCATTCTCCGGCTCAACGACGACGGTTCGACGCCCACGGACAATCCATTCATCAACGCGATTCCGCCGTTTCAACTTTTTCAAGTCGCAAACAACATCGGCAAAGTCTTCGCATACGGAATTCGCAATAGCTTCGGGATGGATTTCGATCCATTGAGCGGAGCATTGTGGACGCAGGAAAACGGCGACGATGCGTTCGACGAGATCAATCGCGTCACACCCGGTTTCAACAGCGGCTGGATACAGGCGATGGGGCCGATAAGCCGTGTAGATGAATTCCGAGCGATTGAGATGAGTTACGGCGCCGGAAATCTGCAGCAGCTCCGCTGGCCGCCGAGTAACATCAAAACATTGCCGCAGCAGGCTCTGACACAAATGAGCAGGCTACCCGGAGCGCAATACGTCGATCCGGAGTTCAGTTGGAAGTATGCAGTGGCGCCGGCGCCGATTGGGTTTGTGAAGGGTAGGGGACTCGGTTCACAGTTCGAAGGAGATCTATTTGTCGGTGCGTCGCGCACCACGTTGCTTAATGGGTTCTTGTTCCGGTTTAAGTTGAACGCCGATCGCCAGCACTTCGCTTTGAGTGATCCGCGACTGGCCGATCGAGTGGCTGACAACGTTGATAAGTTTGATCAAACCGAGAGTGAGAGTCTGCTGATTGGAAAGGATTTCGGAATCACGACCGACATTCAAACCGGGCCGAATGGAAACGTGTTTGTTGTGTCGCTTTCGAATGGCGCGATTTACGAGATCAAGTCGAAGCCAAGAGCGTTGTTTGTCGCGACATTAAATGGTTCGCAGGAGACTCCGCCCAATAATTCCGCGGCAACAGGCAGAGCGACGCTACTTCTAAGTCCTGACGAGAAGACTGCGCGTGTTTCCCTCGTCTTTAGCGGTCTAACAAGTGCGCAAACAGACGCGCATATTCATGGACCAGCGATACTGGGCGTCGCTGCGCCACCGATTTTCCCATTGCCATTGGGCCAGATCAGCGATTTTCAAATCAACCTGACTCCGGCGCAGGTTCAGGATCTGAAGAATGGTTTGCTCTACGTCAATGTTCATAGTTCGAATTTTCCAAGTGGTGAGATCCGCGGACAGTTCGCCTCGTCTCTTTCGGCGCAAAGCGTCCAGTTCGGCGCTACGAGTTATATCGTGAATGAAGATGCGGGCAGCGTCGTAGTGACTGTGACACGGATCGGGAACATTTCAAGCGCTGTGACGATCAATTATTCAACCAGCAACGGCACTGCGACTCAGCCCGGCGATTACACCAATAGCTCCGGTTCACTTCAGTTCGCTGCCGGAGAGGCTGTTAGGTCTTTTGTTGTGCCGATCATTAATGATGAGACGATTGAGCATCCGGAGAGTATTAACGTCGTGTTGAGTTCTCCAACAGGCGGCGTGATGGAAGGAAGTCCGTTTACGAGCACGATTACGATTCTCGATGATGACAAGCCGCTGATCGTGACGGAGGAGAGCACGGGAAGAGCGGTCGCGTTTGATTCTGTGACCCACTTGGGTGAACCATTTCCGTTAACAACGATCCATAATTTTAGCGCGGACCAGCGCACGCGCGTCGTGGTCTTCGCCAGCGGCATCGACCTGATGCCCAACGAGAGTCTGAATGTTCAGATTGAAGATTTTTTGAATCGCACCTATCCGCTCGTGGTCGAGGACGTCCGCAAGGTTCCGAATTTCGACTGGCTCACGCAGATTGTTGTGAAGCTGCCGGACTCAATCGATATCCAGGGCGACTATCTCATCAGCATCACCTTCCGCGGCACGACAGGTAACAAAGCGTCGATCCGTATTATTCGCTGAGTTTTGGTGACTACTCGGGACGTACTGTAGGGGCGGCCCTCCGTGGCCGCCCGTGGTTTGACCACGCGGTTCAAGAATCGACAGCCTCGGATTTGGCGAATACGAT
>DASTVU010000623.1:0-3743 GCA_035758935.1 Pyrinomonadaceae bacterium
TCTTTTGAATGTCGTCCTGAATCCACGATTCAAACTGCCACCGTTCCAGCGAATCTTCCATGTGGACTGTTGATTGCGAAAACAAAAACGTCGCGAGCTCTTTCTCGGTTAATTCGACTTTCGTTTGCTCCACTGCGCGATAGAGAGCGTAGCCAAGATTCTCGGTGATGATCTGAATTAGTGCCGCTACTCGCTTTGAATCCAAAGCCTGGCTTTTCACCTCTCGCAAGACTCTCATCGTCTTCGGATCTTTCAATAGAAACATGTGATGCCAACTCGACAGTTGCGTGAAAATCCACACCGGCACTGGAAGTTCTTTGCCAAGCGAAACGTAATTCGATCCGAGTCCGAGTTTCGGCGCCACCAGTCGCATCATGATTCGACTGTCGAAGGTGTCGCCGGCGATCGCGACTCCTGAAGTGCCGATCACTGGACTGCGCCCGTCTTTCTTTCTGCCTGGACCAAGGTGAGCAAGCGTGAAGTCGCTCGTACCACCGCCGAAGTCTCCAATCAGGACTAACTCATCCTTGTCGAGTTGAGTCTCATATTGATAAGCGGCAGCAACCGGCTCCAGCTCAAATGAGACTTCTTTAAAGCCTGCCAACTCGGCCGCTGCCTGCAAGCGCTTTAGGGCGAGGGCTTCATCGGCTTCGGTGTCCGCTCCTGCAAAACGAACCGGTCGGCCCAAAACAACACGAGATGCCGAGGTGTCGAATTGGTCCATCACCCTCATACGTAGTCGTCGCAGAATAATCGCGACCAGGTCTTCCAACGTGTAATTACGTCCATTGATGCTGGTGGAAGTAAACAGACTACTGGCAAGATACGACTTGATCGAAACTATTAGCCGTCCTTTAGTGTCAGCTTCGAGATACGAATTGATAGCATCCGGTCCGGCTTGTGTCTCAGTGTTTTGCTGTGAACCGCGCTCGCGGGCGGGAAAGTAGAGAATGGAACGGAACGCGGCCAGTCCACCCGTGAAGGTCGCAAGCGTTGCCTGTCGATCATTGTCCGCGACAGCGATGGCGCTGTTCGTCGTGCCAAAATCAAGTCCGATTACGGGTTCGCTACTCATAATCAAATTAGAATACAGGACACAATATTAAGTTTCGCCAATACTTAAACTGAAATCCTTGCCCCGGAGTTACGGCAATCTATGTAAAATGCCGAAACCCTCGAACCATGATGAAAGAGATGCCCGTCAAGATCGACGTCCTCCTCGAACCTCTCTTAACAGAGGTCAGCGATGATCGGGCTGACGAAATACTCTCACAACTGATTACGGAACACGCCGCACCGGTAATCAAAGGCGTCATTCGTTTCAAACTCCGCTTGAACTCGTTTCGCGAAACTCAGCGCGAAGAGGCTGACGACATACAACAGGAAGTCATATTGCAATTGCTGGCTCAGTTGCAGCGGTTTCGTAAACTTCCGAACAGTCATCCGATCACGGACGTACGCGGGATGGCCGCAGTCATCGCGCACCGGACTTGCTCGCGTTGGATGCGCCGGCAGTTTCCCGAACGACATGCACTCAAGAATCGTCTTCACTATTTACTAACACGCCAGCGTGGCTTTGCTCTATGGCAAGACAGTGAAGGTAAACCACTGGCCGGCTTTGCGGTCTGGCAGCAACAGCTGCAGACGACCCGGAACCTCTCAGACATTGAAAAGTTGCCAACGCACATTCGCGCGTTGAAGAGCGACAAGCCACAGCAACTTGCTGAATTGATCGCAAGTCTTTTCAACTATCTCAGTGGTCCCATTGAATTCGATGAACTGGTAAGCGCTGTGGCGGCACTTCAGGGAATCAGCGATCAGCCGATCGAGTCGCTCACGGACGATGAAGATGCAACGTTCGAGCCTGCGGCGGCTGAGCCGGATCCCGCGTGGCGCACTGAGAAAAAGTTCTTTCTCGAGCGGCTCTGGGAAGAGTTGCAACAGCTCCCACTGAATCAACGCGCGGCGTTGCTACTGAACCTGAAAGACGCGAGTGGGTTTGGTGCTATCACGCTCTTTCCTGCCACGGGTATCGCATCCGTGCGGAAACTGGCCGCCGCTCTGGAAATCGATCCGGAGGAGATGGCGAAGATGTGGAACGACTTACCCATTGAAGATACTCGGATTGCGGAATTAACCGGATTAACGCGACAACAGGTAATAAATGCGCGCAAATCGGGCCGCGAACGGCTGGCGCGACGGCTGAAAGGATTTATTTAAAGGACATGGTAATACACGACAATTTTCGCCAACTTCTGAAAATGAAGCCTACCGGGACCCCGGCTGAGGATCAGAAAAAAACTAGTGGAACACTTAAGTCAAAAACAAGTTGAGGATTTCTCCCGGAATAACTTACCCGCCATGGAGCTGCTGGCGGTAAGTGATCATCTGGATGAGTGTGACCTCTGCCAACGGCGAGTCGAAGCTGGTTTGAACGGCGATGGGGCTTTCTTCGCTCTCCACGACGAAACATTCGCCGAGGATGGTCTTTCCAGTGTCCATCTCACGGTGGACCAGACCGCCGAGTATGTCGACAAGAATCTGAGTGGTGAGGCGCTACAGGTAGTCACAGATCATCTGGGTAGCTGCGAACAGTGCGCGCTGGCGGTTGAAGATCTGCGTGCCTTCCGAAATGAGATCGCGCCGTCACTCGATCGTGAATTTCGTCCGGCAGAAGTTCCCGTCACTCGAGGGAGCTCGTGGCGGGAGAGGTTTGTTTCGCTTTTCAGAGTCTCGCCAGTTCCGGCGTTCGGTGGCGCGGCTTTGGCAATTATCTTGTTGGTATTTATCGGCTGGGTCGTTTGGCGCATGCCGCGAGCAGAACGTCGCGAAGAAGTTGTTGTTGTGCCCAGTCCTTCGTTACAGCCAACTCCAGCGCCGGTGCCTTCAGCACAGCCGGAGCCTGTTGCGGTAGTCGCGCAGTTGAATGATGGCGCCGGTGTAGTGAGTTTGGACCAGGAAGGCAGACTTTCAGGCGCCGATAATTTGCCGTCAGGCTATCAGGACCTTTTAAAGAAGGCACTCAGCGGGCAAAGAATTGAAAAATCGTCGCAACTACAGGGATTGACGCGGCCGTCCAGTGCGTTGATGGGATCAAGTGATCCGGTGCGTGAGTTTTCCGTAATCGAGCCGGGCGGTAACGTGTTGATGAGCGATCGGCCGACATTTCGTTGGTCCAAAATGGAAGGCGCGACTGGTTATGTGGTTGAGGTTTATGACGAACAGTTCAAACTCGTGAGTTCGAGTCCGCAAGTTACGAATCTCCAATGGGCTACAACTCAGGCGCTCCCGCGTGGGCACGTTTATTCGTGGCAAGTTAAAGCGATCAAGGAGGGGCAAGAGACCACGTCACCGCGCCCACCGGCGCCACAGGCGAAGTTCCGTGTGCTGGATCAGAGGAAAGTGAATGAGTTGACGAGAGCGAAGCGTGTATATGGCTCATCGCATCTAGCGCTTGGCTTGCTCTATGCCGAGGCTGGCTTATTACGAGAAGCTGAAGCAGAGTTCAATTTATTGCGGCGCGCCAATCCCGATTCCGAGGTTGCGAGAAACCTACTGCGTCAAATTCAAGCTATCAGGCGTTGATTCCGAGGTACATCGGGACAGGATTAACAAGATTTGCGGGATTTACAGGCATCTTGTAAATCCTGCAAATCTTATTAATCCTGTCTAAATTTTTTCCATCACTTCGGTAATAAGTCTCAAACTTCAGCAACTTCCTCATTCGAAGCGGTTTTTATGAG
>DASTVU010000624.1:0-8726 GCA_035758935.1 Pyrinomonadaceae bacterium
CCGCCTGTTGATGCAAACGGGCTTGCCAAGCGGATGAATTGTGTCGCGAACAAGGATGAGTCTCCGGGCGCCGGCACGACACCGAAATTTCATTGCTCCGTGCCGGGTGTGACAGACGAAGACGGCAACCTCATCCGTTACAAGATCAAGCCCCACTTCAAAGGACAGTCGACGGACAAACGCAATGGCGAGATCTACGGCGAGTTTCTGTCGTCACGGTTTTCGAAATCTCTCGGTTTCTTCGCTGATGACGAATGGGTTGCGGATGTTAACTGCCCAGATTGTCAGAAGAGTTTGACAAAGGGTTATCAGGGCGCCAGTTTTTCAGGGTTTGAGCCCGCAGCCGGAGTCGAGTTGTCACTCGGACGCGGAATCGATGTGAACTGCAACAACAAGGACTCGGGATCGCTGGCAGAGTCACTGCAAAAGATTGCCGCGAGTGGCGCGCGCGCGGAGGTTGACGCTTTTAAGATTTGGCTGGCGTTCATTGATCACGGCGACACGAAGACTGATAACCACAAGTTTGCATGTCTCAAGTCGAAAAAGGGTGCCGATAACACGCGAGTATGCGAACCGGGCGAGGCCGTGTTCTATGTGAGCGACATGGGATCAACCTGGGGTTTCTCCAGTGCCAGCGAAAGAAAAGCACGACTCGACACGTGGAGAAAGAAAGAGCCCATCGTCGTGAAGAACGGAACTTGCACAGCGAATGCGAAGAGTGTAGGCGATACTCAGGTCGGTGAAGCCGGTAGAAAGTTGCTCGCGGATAACTTGCAGCGGCTGCTCAATGCGGAACAACAAAAACAGACAATCACGAAAGTCTTCCGTGCCTCGCGAAATGCGGAGCGTGATCGTCCAGCCGAAGAATGGTCGGCGGAATTCATTCGTAAGGCACGGATGATCATCGATGCACGTTGCTCAAACTAGGATCCACAGATTACACAGATGAATCAGCAATCAGAACCCTCGGGTGATCTCAAGCCAAAACGCTTTTTTTCCTGGTCAGTACTCAACCGGGATTTGTGCCAGCTCGAGTTCTTCAGGCGTGTGCTTGAAGAAGCAACGGACAAATCAACTCCGGCGCTCGAGAAATTGAAGTTCCTCTCGGTCTTCTCCTCAAATCTCGACGAATTCTTCATGGTACGTGTGTCCGGCATCAAGGAGATGCTGGACATTGAGGACATCGGACCGATGCCCGGTGAATTGACCCCTGTGGAGCAACTCGCCGTTATTCGCGAACGAGTGCTGCCGCTCGTGGAAGAACAAACGCGTTGCCTTCGAGATGAAGTGCTTCCGGAGCTTGAATCGCATGGAGTGGTGATCGCTCACTACGACACCCTTTCGGAAGAGGAAAAGAGCGGTCTCGCACAGTATTTCACCAAGAACATCTTTCTGGTTTTGACTCCGCAGGCTGTCGATCCCGCTCGTCCGTTTCCTTACATTTCGAATCTCAGTTTGAACATCGGGCTCACAGTTGAAAGCTCTCCTGAAGACACGTTTGCCGGAACGCCGTTAGGAAATGAGATTAGATTTGTTCGCATAAAAGTTCCCCCCGTTGTGCCGCGTCTGATTCCCATTGGAAAAGACCAGTCGAAGTTTGCATTAGTCGAAGAGGTAATTGAGGCGAACCTTAATTCGTTGTTCCCGCGGATGAAGTTGAGCAAGGGACACCTATTCCGCGTCACGCGTGATGCCGACGTCGAGATCCGCGACGATAAAGCCGCAGATCTTCTGGCGCTGATCAAAGAGTCGTTGCGTGAGCGTCGTTTTGGTCTGGCTGTGCGACTTGAAGTTGCGTCAACAATGCCCGCCGAGATGGTTGAGTATCTGACGACCTCGCTCCGGATCGAACCGGACGACGTTTATAAGATCGATGGACTGCTGGACGTGGGCGACTTGATGGAACTCTATGGCGTTAACGATCCAGACTTGAAGGACAAACCGCTAAAGACGGTCTTAGCTCCGGCGTTACGGGGTAAAGAATCGATTTTCAATGCGATCAAAAAACAGGATGTGCTGCTGCATCATCCCTACTCGTCCTTCGGGACTATTGTTGACTTTATCGATGCGGCGGCGAAGGACCCGGACGTTGTCGCTATCAAGATGTGCCTCTACCGAACGGGGAAGAAGTCTCCGATTCCACAGGCGTTGATCGAAGCGAGCGAGCGTGGCAAACAAGTCACCTGCGTTGTTGAGATCAAGGCCCGCTTTGATGAAGAGCACAACATCGAGTGGGCCAAGCGACTCGCGGAGTCCGGGGTGCATGTTGTTTATGGATTGGTGGGACTGAAGACGCATAGCAAGGTCGCACTCGTCGTGAGGCGCGAGGACCACGGCTTGCAGACTTACACGCACGTCGCCACGGGCAACTACAATCCCACGACCTCGAGGCTGTATACAGATCTCGGACTGTTAACCAGCGATTCAATGATCGGGGACGATGCGTCTGACGTGTTCAACTTTCTCACCGGCTTTTCAATACAGAAGGAATACAGCCGGTTGATGGTTGCGCCGCTCAATCTCCGCAAACGCATGATGGCACTTATCAAGCGAGAGACTGAGCATGCATTGGCCGGACGGCCCGCGCACATCCAGGCCAAGATCAATCGTCTGACTGATCTCAACATCATCGAGCTGCTTTACGAAGCATCACAGGCAGGCGTCAAGATCGATCTCATCGTGCGCGGCGCATGCATGATTCGTCCCGGCGAGCCGGGACTCTCGCAAACCATTCACGTCCGCAGTGTTGTTGGACGATTCCTCGAACACAGTCGAATTTTTTACTTCGCTAACGGCGGTGACGAAGAGCTTTACATTGGGTCGGCCGACTGGATGGCGCGCAATCTTGACCGGCGCGTGGAAGTAGTGACGCCTGTGCTCGATCAGCAGTTGAAAGATTATCTAAAGAACACGGTCCTGGCTGCATATCTCCGCGACAATGTGAAAGCCAGGGTCATGAACTCTGCCGGTATTTATGAGCATCCACCGATGGCCGAAGGCGAAGAGCCATTCAATAGCCAGTTATTCTTCGAAGGCCCAAACAGCTCACCGCCTGTCGGCAACGTTCATCCATTGAAGAGCAAGCGATTGTGGTCTAAGCAATAATCGCATTCCGGCCACGAAAAGTTCCAAAACGTACAAAAAATTCGCGTTCAAGTTTTAGGGACTAGTTTTGTCCGCATTCCGTTGAAGGCTTGAACCTGGAAAGGACATCTCGATATGAACCGTGTAACACTTGCGGTGCAGGGAATGTTTGTTGTCATTCTGGTAGCCAGCGGCATTCTTACGTACATCTTTCGCGATCCGTCACCCTCCACAGTCGCGCCTGCGGCGGTTGCGTCTCCGTCACCGGGAGCTCAGCCAAGAACTGAAATTCCGTTGCTGGGAGAACTCTTCGGACCTGACGTCACAGGTCTCACACCGCCCACTATCTCGAGCTGGGAAGCAACTTCGGCGCGCATTGCGTTGCGATTCTCGCTGGCGGCATTTCTCGCGGGCTTGCTCGCGTTTAGACCGCGACGTGGTGTGTCTATAGCACGCCGCAATCCTTACGTGGCTCAGACGCAGATTCTGATGGCAGTCGTAGCGGGCGGAATGATGATGGTGGTGGGCGACAGTGCGGCGCGTGCGTTTGGAATTTTTGCGGCCGCTTCACTCGTGCGCTTCCGCACCAACATTCGCGATCCAAAAGAGACAACGGTGCTGCTCGTTTGTTTAGGCGTGGGTCTCGCAGCCGGCGTAGGACGGTGGGACATGGCGATCATTCTCACGTTGTTTGTGCTGCTCTCTTTGACGGTGCTCGAATACTTCGAACAGTTCCAGGTCTTTCGCTCGATGGAAGTTTCCGTGCACAGCCGGAGCGTCGATCGGACTGACGAAATACTCAAAAACCTCTTCACCCGTCACGGGTTTGATTACGAGTTGCGCGAGCTCGACCGCGAGGATCCGGACGAACCGATGGGCAAGATTGTCTACCTCGTAAACCTCGATCCGGTTGTCAGTACCAGCAAACTGAGCGCAGAAATACTGTCAGCAGATCGTGACAACATCGACAGCGTGGAGTGGGAGCAGAAAGACAGCAAGACTTACATTTACAAATAAAGCGCAGCTTTGTTCCTAGTGCTTTGTACTTGGTGCTTGAGGTCCAAAGTACAAAGAACAAAGTACGAAGATGTAATCTGTGGATACTACTTGTTGGTTGTTTTGCTGGTCTGCTGCATCTGCGCGGAGTAGTCTACAACGAAGTCCTTAAACGCTCCGTGGCCCCAACGAGTGTAGAAGTCGTACTGCTTCATTTCCTTGTACACCTGATCGAAATTCCAGTTGTAGAACTTGAAACGATAGACGGCGCCCATCACACCTGTGCGGTGGCGTCCGCCTGCGCAGTGAACATAGAATTTTCCGGTGGCGGGATCGTTTACGGTTTTGAGAAACAACTCGGTAGCTTCAGGCGTGGGATACTTCTTAGCGATCATGGGAATGTTGATGTAGGTCATTCCCAGTGACTCAGCCATCCGTTTCTCATAGGCTTCGGGATCGTCACGAAGATCGATGATGGTTCGAATACCAAGCTGCGCCAGGTCTTTGTAATCTTTTTCCTTTGGCTGTGCGCCGCGGAAGAAGCGGTCATCCATCTGGCCGAAATTCTTGATTTTGACGCGTGGGGTCTCAGTCGTGGTGGTTTCCTGTGCCGACGCAACTGCCGCTAACGAAAGGATTGCGCTTGCTGCGAATAGAGCGTAATACAGTCTGAGAGTCCTGGTAATCGCCATCAGTACCTTCCTGATTTTTAAGAAATATCCGCGATTGGTCTTGCTTCGCTTGCCGAAGATACCATTACCACAGCCATCAACTCAAGATTCTATGTTTGCCTGAATTCTTGCTATGCAATAGACTGCGAATTTGAGTTGCAAAACGCGTCGGAGGTGCTGATGGCTGGTCGCAGAATTGTAGTTGGAGATCTTCACGGTTGTTACGATGAACTAATCGAGTTGCTCGAAAAGATCGGTATCGGCGACGACGACCGCGTGATTTGCGTCGGAGACTTGATCACCAAAGGTCCGAAGAGCAAAGAAGTCCTTGAGCTGTTTATGACTGACGCGCGCTTCAGCACCGTCATTGGCAATCATGATCTCGCGCTGCGTCGCAAGTGGAACGGCGAGGACATCGAGTTAAAGGCAGCGCAAAAAGAGGCGCACAAAGAACTACGAGGCGAAAAAGACGCTTACGCCAGCTTCTTCAACCGGATGCCGTTCACTATCGATCTCGATACGCATCTTGTGGTTCACGCGGGTCTGCGTCCAAACATCGAGCTGTATTCTCAAACAACCGGCGACTTAACGCGCCTGCGAACGCTTGGACCCGACCGTGAAAGTGAAGATGGAACTCCGTGGTATCACGTCTATCACGGAGAAAAGATCGTCCTCTTCGGACACTGGCCCTCACCCGAGCCCCGTCGCGGCCGCAAAGCCATTGGTCTCGACACCGGCTGTGTCTACGGATACAACCTCACGGCCTACATCATCGAGAGCGACGAGTTCGTAACCGTCAAAGCCAAACGCTCGTACGACGAGTCGTGAGCATCTGTGTAATCTGGGGATTAGGTTTGCTATATTGAAACGCAATGAAGCAGTCGGTCTTATTAGCATTGATAGTTGGTTCGTTGTGCTTTTCAGTGGGAGAGGGACTCCGGCTCACACCTTTTCCTGTCTCAAATCTGCTTCAAATCGAAGAACCGAATGGTCTGTCAGTCGCGAACGACGCTGGCGACCGAACACGCACATATGGTCCGATTGATATACCGTCGCAGGTTCAGAAACGAAGCAAACGTCAAACAACTGATTTTGGTTCTCAGCCACAGGTCGAAAATTCCCAGGCCGCCGTTTTTGTCTCGTATCCCTTTGAAGACGAATCTATCCAGTTAAGATCTACTCTGTTTGTCTCGCCTCCAGCCGGTCGCGGTCCACCCCTCCCTTAAGCAATCTTTAAATAAGTTCGTGCCACAATCTCAAAACGAGATGTCGGGGGCGTGCTGTATCGATCCGTTTGCTGTTGACGGAAATAAGAAAGGATAGTCATCACATGTCGACCATTAGAGAAACATCACTTCCGGGTGTCGGGCGCAAGTTTCAGATTGAGACGACGAATGGAGATAGGTTGGTGATCGTGATTCACGATGACGGCACTCGCGAGCTCTATCACTTCACTCGAAAGAATCCGGATCGTGTTGCTTCGGTCGTCACACTCGCCGACAGTGAAGCTCGGCAAATCGCCGGCATTATTGGCGGGCTGACTTACGTTCCAAAGGCGCTGCCTTCCGCTGAGATCGTGTTAGATGATCTACTGCTCGAGTGGTACACGATCGAACCGAAATCAGTCTGCATTGGTAAAAGCATTCGCGATCTGCAAGTGCGTACGGCAACCGGCGCCTCGATCGTATCGATCATCGAACCAGACCGGATCAAACGTATCAACCCCGAAGCGGACACGATTCTGAACGAAGGCGCAACGCTCATTCTGGCAGGTGATCGCCGTACCATCACAAACCTCAAACGACTGCTGGTCACAGGGAAGGCGGATTAACGATGGACCAGCACCTTGTCCTCGAATTTGGCCTGGCCTTAGCCCTGATCGCCTTCGCAGTTTCGCTGGCGGCCAAGCTTCGATTATCCAACGTGCCTTTCCTCATTTTGATCGGAATGGCGGTGGGACCTCACGCGCCGCAGATTGGAGTTTTCGACTTTCGTTTTATCGATAGCGCCTCGCTGATTGATTTCATGGGACGTGTCGGCGTGCTCTTCCTGCTGTTTTACCTGGGCCTCGAATCGAACGTTAGCCGTTTGATTCAGGCAGGGCGTTCAATTTTCGTCGGTGGCTCGATCTATATCGCAATCAATTTTGCTTTCGGAGTTGGTTACGCCTGGCTCACCGGATTTTCCGTCAAGGAGATGTTGGTTGTGGCGGGCATCACGACGATCTCTTCCAGCGCGATCGTGGCCAAGATTCTTTTCGATTACCGTCGCACGGCGAATCCCGAAACGGAACTTATTCTCGGAATCACGATGTTTGAAGATGTCTTCCTTGCCGTTTATTTATCGTTACTTTCCGGCATCGTTTTGAGTGGTGCAACCTCGATTGGTGGAGTCTTGAAATCAGCCGGACTGGCACTTGGCTTCATCGTTGGGTTGCTTGTTATCGGGCGCTGGATTACGCCGTTGCTCAACTGGTTGTTGCGTATTTCGTCGAACGAAGTATTTGTGATCGTTGTTTTTGCTGCGCTGTTTATCTTTGCGGGTCTCGGCGAAACAATTCACGTGGCCGAGGCAATTGGCGCGTTGTTGCTGGGGTTAATTCTCGGCGAGACCGAACACAGCGCACGCTTGGAGCGACTCGTGGTGCCGTTTCGTGATTTCTTTGGCGGAATTTTCTTTTTTGGTTTTGGTTTGACGGTTGATCCGTTTGGGTTAGGTGGCGCCGTTTGGTTGTCGATCGGTGCAGCAGTGTTGTCACTGATTGGTGTGATCGTTGCGGGACAGTTAGCA
The DNA here is from genome assembly GCA_035758935.1 of Pyrinomonadaceae bacterium. Taxonomy (GTDB): domain Bacteria; phylum Acidobacteriota; class Blastocatellia; order Pyrinomonadales; family Pyrinomonadaceae; genus PSRF01. The sequence goes on from DASTVU010000624.1 coordinate 7,542, forward strand.
GGAAGAATTGCCGGACACTCAGGGCCGACATCTCTCAACGTCGGATTAACTCTGCTCGGACGCGGAGAGTTCTCAATCATCGTCGCCAAACTCGCCCAGGCCGGCAGCCTTGCAGCCTTAATCCAGCCGTTCGCAGCCCTCTACGTCCTGATCCTCGCCACCTTCGCGCCGCTATTGGCTAAGGAATCAGAACGAATCTATATGGTGGTTGAAAGACTCCTGAGCCGACGCCGCCGCACGAGTAGCGATGAGGAGATACTGAATGAGGCGAACGTCGAGTAATGGGTCCCGCCGGCTTTGCACAGAAAGTCCTTCTTCTGAGATTTCTCTGTGCCACCTCTGTGTTCTCTGTGTCTCTGTGGTGTGTCTTTGCTCGGATTCATCAACCACAGAGACACAGAGAACACAGAGGTGGCACAGAGAACTGTGTCATCGCGACTTTTGACGCAAAGCCAGTTCGGCCAATCAATCGCTGCGGAGCGCTACCAACGGATCGACTTTTGTTGCTCGCCGCGCGGGAATATAACAGGCCAGCATAGCCGCCACCGAAAGAAGCGCGGGAGTAATCATGAACGTCAACGGGTCTGTGGGGCTGATTTCAAATAACAAACTTGAAAACAGACGCGCACAGATGAAAGAAACACCTAATCCGATTGCAAGTCCTGCCGCAAGCAAAAGTGCTCCCTGCCCAAGCACCAGGCGGAAGATGTCATGACGACGAGCGCCTAAAGCCATGCGCACCCCGATCTCGTGTGTGCGTTGACTGACGAGATAAGACAACAAGCTAAACAGTCCAGTAGTAGCAAGCGCCAACGCAAGTGAAGCCAGGAGTCCGAGCAACCACATCGAGAAACGATCGGTCGCAACGGAACGCGAAACCAGTGTCTCCATTGTTCTGCTATTACTGACGGCTTGCGTTGGATCGACTTCTCTCACTTGAGCCTTGATCGATTCAACCAATCGATTCGGATCGGACGCAGTTCGCACTACAAGGTTCATCGGCAAATAGGCGTTCTGCGCGTGCGGAATAAAAACTTCCGGGCGCGGTTCTGCCTTCAGCCCGTAATATCTGATGCCGCCGGTTACGCCGACAACTTCGTATGCGTACTTGCCCCGATTGTAGTCAAGCATCAAACGCTTGCCGATCGGATTTTCATTGGGCCATACCTTGTCGGCCATCGCCTT
>DASTVU010000625.1:0-7562 GCA_035758935.1 Pyrinomonadaceae bacterium
GCTTCTTGAATCCTTTAGCTCAAGCCACGGGCGGCCACGGAGGGCCGCCCCTACAGTACGTTCTTACGCGCCTGAATATATTTTAAGAGCGTACTCTTCGACCATGCGATCGCTATTGTACTTTGGCGCGAGTGTCTGGATAGCGTGCTTCATCCTCGCAATCCAGGGGTGAGGGATGCCATCCACCTCACGATTGTAGAAAAGCGGTACGACTTCCAATTCAAGCGTGCGATAAAGCGATTCGGCATCAAGCGCGTCAATCTTCGAAACCTCAGCGCTGTCATTCCCATTACCAATCGCGAATCCATTCGTTCCGTCATAACCCTCGAGCCACCAGCCGTCCAGTATCGATAGATTCAGCCCTCCGTTGATGGCAACCTTCTCACCGCTCGTCCCGGAAGCCTCCTGCGGCCGGCGTGGAACATTCAACCAAACGTCGACCGATTGGACCAACTGTCGCGCGATCTCCTGATCGTAGTCTTCCAGAAAGACTGCGCGCTGTCTGACAGCGGGATCGTATTTCCACTGCGCGAGTTGCTGTAGCACTAATTTCGAGCCTTCATCCTGCGGATGCGCTTTACCGGCAAAGACAAACTGAACCGGACGCTCCGCATTGTTGATGATTCGCAGCAAACGCTGTGAGTCGGTCAACAACAAAGTCCAACGTTTATAACCTGCAACACGACGAGCGAACCCGATCGTTAACGCTGCCGGATCGAACATCGTGTTTGCCGCTTCGATATAGTCAGCGCGTTCTCCCGCCGCGATTCGTCTTTGCAATGAGCGGTGGCGAATGAAGGCAACGAGTCGCTCCTTCAAACGTAGATGGGCATTCCATATTTCCTCGTCTGGGATGCTCGCCACTGCTTCGGACCAGACGTTCTGATTGCGAAGCTTCGTCTCCCAATCCTGGCCCACATGCTTTTCAAACAGATCACGCAGGAGCGGCGAGATCCATGTCGGTGCGTGAACGCCGTTGGTAATGTAACTGATCGGAACATCTTCGAGCTTTTTGTTGTCCCAAAGCTTTTGCCACAACGCGCGCGAGACTTCTCCGTGTTTGCGACTCACACCGTTGGTTGAGCGGCACATGCGAATAGCGAGCGGTGTTAAGCCGTAACGCTCGGTCTTGTTTGCCGGATCGACTCGGCCCAGCGCGAGAAACTCGTCTTCAGTTATACCAAGCTCCTTGAAGTAGCCTGGACCAAACGCACCTGTGACAATCGCGCCATCAAACTCATCGTTGCCGGCCGCGACAGGTGTGTGCGTAGTGAAGACACACTGCTGCTTCACTCTCTCCATTGCTGTCGCGAATGGTTGTTGTTCCGATTGTACGACCTCACGCGCAAGTTCAAGCGTGAGAAATGCAGAGTGACCTTCGTTCAAATGAAATACGTGTGGCATCACTCCGAGTTTGCGCAACAGGCGAACTCCACCAATGCCGAGCAACATCTCCTGCACGATTCGTGTTTCGCGATCGCCACCGTAAAGATGTCCAGTGACCCAGCGATCGGTCTCGGCGTTTTCGGGAATGTTTGTGTCGAGCAGGTACAACGCGACACGTCCAACATCCGCTCGCCACACCTGGGCCAACACTTTGCGTTCACGAATCAACACCTCGATGCGAAGCGGTGTGTCGTCAGCATCCTTGATCAAATGAATCGGCAGTTCGTTTGGAAACGTCTCGCCGTAGTGTTCTTCCTGCCAGCCGTCGTTGCGAAGTCGTTGGCGAAAGTAGCCATAACGATAAAGCAAACCGACTGCGATAAGCGGCAGACCGAGATCACTCGCTGACTTCAGATGATCGCCGGCGAGAATGCCGAGTCCGCCTGAGTAAAGCGGCAGCGAAGTATGAACGCCAAACTCGGCGCAGAAGTAAGCGACAGGATGTTCCGGCGTGATCGCGATATTTTGTAAATGAGGCGGCGATCCCATATACGCCTCAAAACTCGCAGCGAGTTTGCGCACACGTTCCAGGTAAACCGGATCGGTAGCAGCTTCAGCGAGCCGGTAGGCTGAAATCTTTGCAAGCAGTTGTCGTGGGTTATGTTCGCATTCTTCCCAGGTCTCGGAATCGAGATCGCGGAAGACACTGGCGCCATCAGCGGCCCAGCTCCACCAGTAGTTCCAAGCCAAACGCTCGAGAGGGATCAGTGGTGCGGGCAACTCATTCTGTCGCACCACACGTTTTTCGATTTCTGTGGTTTCAATCATCGTCTATGGTTTGCATGGCAGCAAAGCTGGAGAGTCTACTAGAATTCATGCTTTGCCTCAAAAGTCACATCCCCGCTTGGAGGAGGTCAGTACCGTAACGCGGTAGCGTCGGGTCGATGTTGTAAATGCTGATTCCTCGGTGATTGATGCACAACATCGACCCGACGCTACCGCGTTACGGTACTGACCTCGTCCAACAGAGACTTGAGGCAAACTTCAGAATTCCTGGTACTGGAGAAACACGCCCGCGTCTGTTTGTTGGAAAAAGACGAGTCGCACCTGTTCGATTTGCTGGTCCGCGGATAGGAATTGTTTGATGGCAGCAGAAGAGACTTTGGCCGCTTCCGCCTTCGGATAGCCAAAAACGCCGGTCGAAATGGACGGAAATGCGATCGACGACATCGCATGCTGGCGTGCCAGTTCTAAAGAGTTTTGATAACAAGCGGCGAGGAGTTTGGACTCACGTTCCGGCTCGCGGCCGTAGATGGGTCCCACGGTATGAATCACGTATTTAGCAGGCAGATTTCCGCCCGTTGTCAGCACTGCGTGGCCAGTCGGCAACCCATCGGGATAAGTGGTTTTACGAATCTGTTTACACTCTTCAAGTATCTTCGGTCCGCCGGCGCGGTGAATCGCACCATCGACTCCACCGCCTCCAAGCAAACTCGAGTTTGCAGCATTGACGATCGCGGTAACGTCCTGCTGCGTGATGTCTCCCACCAGCACCAGGACGCGACCCGCAAGAAAAGACTCTTCACTCGGGCTCACTGCGTGGCTCGGTTGTAATTTCGTCAAACATGTCCTGGCGTCGCAACGCCTCTGCAACCGCTTGCGCCTTATGCTCAGTTAACGGGTGTTCAGGATCTGTGCTTGCGATCTCAAACACGCGTTCATCGAGCATCACCACTCCGAGCGATCCGAGTGTCACACCGGGAGCGATTAGAATTTCGTCCATGTTGTGGATACGAAAGCGGCCGGTTTGTTCAACCCAGTCTTCAATGAAAGGATCGCGCAGAGCGTGCTCGGCCTCAGACTCGGAGAGATACGCGCCTTCGACGATGAGACAATATTCGCGCACTTCTTTGGACTTTTGGGTAGGTCTTTTTTTAGGACAAGAACGGTGTCCAGACAGGGGCTAATTTACCACAAAAAAGAAAATAGGTCCTACATGTCTTATAGGACCTATTCCTCTTAATTCGACCTATTCTCCTATCGCGCTCGTGCGTACTGCCGGTTTAGCGTATCGCTCAGCCGTTTGAAGTAAGAATCGAAGGTCACAAAACCAGTCGTGCCCTGGAAAAACGCTCGGCCACCAGTTTCGTTGCTTACCCGATTGAGTGAACTCTGTCCGTAGCTTGAGGCCAAACGACTGTGGCTTGTCAGACCAACCGTCGGTGCATAGAAACTGAAGATCGCGACCCGACGTTTGTTCGCCTCAGAAATCGTGCGGTCAATGTCAAGCGTATGACCGGCCGCGCTAGAATCAAACCCACGCGACGTGTCCAATCCATCTGAAATCAATAACACCGCATTGGCGTTGGTCCAACTGCTGTCGAACTTCTTCAGTGCTTCCAAAACTTCAACATACGGGTTGAAAGGAGCACTACCCGTGGCTGCCCGCGGAATACGCAGCGACTTCGCCGCCTTTTCCAGGTCAGTGGTAAAGGGTTGCCTGACCTGCAACGTACCGGCAGTGATGTAACCCACCATTACCCGGGAACCTTCCGGCAAAGAGCGAATGAAATCGCGTGTTACGCCAAGCTCGTTTGCCACCTGGGGAATCAGATCATCCTGAATAAGTACCGCAATATTCAGTGGCTCGATTCCTTGTAAACTTCTCTGCTCGTTTTCTTTACTACCACTCGCTTTGGCTGACGCTACTCCGAGCGACGAAAGTGCAATCAAAACTGCTACTGCCCAAGCGAGGATCTTCCTGTAATACATTTTCTTTTACTATCTCCTATTCCAAGGACTTCAGATGCAATCGCGAGGCCGAAAGATGGCCCGCGAACGGTTTGGCCGCGGATGAACACAGATTTACAACCCGATCTGGTTTATTCCGTGTAATCTGTGGCTCAACTTGCCTTAACTTTCACCGTCAGATAAATTACTGCCTCAACACCTTCGCCAAAATTCGTCATGCCTGAAAGGAATCAAACATATGAAAGTCTATGCGACCGAAGCCATCAGAAACCTCTCTGTCATTGGACACGGCGACGCAGGGAAGACGCAGCTCGTCAGCTCGCTTCTCTACGTCGCCGGAGCCACACCGCGTTGGGGAAAGGTCGATGAGGGAACCACGGTTACCGACTTTGAAGAAGATTCCATTGCCCGCAAAATCACATTAAATACCGCACTCGCACATCTCGAACATCGTGATACAAAACTTAATTTTATAGACACTCCCGGATACGCAGCTTTCGTTGCGCACGCACGCCCCGCGCTCCGCGTCGCTGATTGCGCCGTCGTCGTGGTCGATGGAGTTAAGGGCGTTGAAGTGCAGACTGAAAAGACGTGGGCCTATGCCAATGAGTTTATGGTTCCTCGCGTCATGGTGATCACTAAACTCGACAAGGAGCATGCAGATTTTGGCGCTGCGCTCGAAAGCGCACAAAAGACATTCAGCAGAGCCATCATTCCTTTCACATTACCGATCGGAAAAGAAAAAGATTTTCGTGGTGTGGTGGACGTGGTCCACATGAAAGCTTATGAACTCGGCGCCGATGGTCAGGCGAAAGAGATCGATATTCCGAGCGAAGGTCGCGACATCGTCGACAAGACTCGCGAACGATTAGTTGAACTCGTCGCTGAGTCGAACGATCAGTTGATGGAGAAGTACTTCGAACAAGGAACACTCGACGAAGAAGACATCCTTCCAAACATCAACAACGCCATCGCGCAAAGCAAACTCTGTCCGGTGTTCGCCGTCTCGAGTATCACGCAAGTTGGTTTGCGTGCGTTGCTAAATGGTCTCGTTGACTTCGCTCCCGATCCTGCGCACCATGAAAGTGAATGGGGCAAGCCAGTCGATGCGGGTCCGGACGCAGAACGAATCGGTCGCAAGTACAGCGACAGCGAACCATTTTCAGCTTACTGCTTCCGTACAGTTGCCGATCCTTTTGCCGGTCGCATCAACGTCTTCAAGATCATCAGCGGTCACTTGCAGACGGACGCTAACAGCTTTAATTCCAGTCGCGGACTATCAGAACGCCTCGGCGCCCTGCACACAATACAGGGCAAACAACTCGACAAAGTCACTGAAGCACACGCCGGCGACATCATCGCGTGCGTGAAACTGAAAGAGACACAAACCGGCGACACGCTTTGCGACAAACAGTCGCCGATCGTTTACGACGCGGTTGAGTATCCGGAAGCCGCAATCGCCTTTGCGATTGAACCCAAATCGCGGCAGGACGAAGAGAAGATCAGTGTGGCACTGCACAAGATTCTCGAAGAAGATCAGGCGCTTCACTTCAGTCGCGACGCACAAACCAAAGAGTTCTTGCTTGCGGGTTCGGGACAGTTGCACGTCGAGACAGTCGTGGAGAAGTTGAAGAAACGTTACGGCGTCGAAGTAACACTTCACCCGCCCAAGGTTCCGTACAAAGAAACCATCACGCAGCGTGCTGAGGTCCAGGGCCGGCACAAGAAACAGACCGGCGGTCGCGGACAGTTCGGCGATTGCAAATGCGTGTTTGAGCCATTGCCGCGTGGTGGTGGGTTTGTTTTTGAAGACAAGATCTTTGGTGGATCAGTGCCGCAACAGTTCCGGCCGGCTATTGAGAAAGGAATTGTCGAAGCTGCGAAATCTGGCGCCATTGCGGGTTATCCGCTCGTCGATTTCAAGGTGCAATTGGTTGACGGTTCTTATCACCCGGTCGATTCCGATGAACATTCGTTCAGAGCTGCCGGTCGTAAGGCCTTCCGCGCGGCGATGGAGAAAGTTAAACCATCGTTGCTCGAGCCGGTTATGGACGTCGAGATTGCGGCGCCACAGGAGTACGCCGGCGACATCATGGGCGATCTCAACTCACGCAGAGGTCGCGTGCAGGGAATGGAGACGACCGGCAAGCAGCAGGTAATCAAAGCACAGGTGCCGATGGCTGAAATGCTCAATTACCAGTCGACACTCAACTCGATCACCGCCGCACGTGGTTCTTTCCACATGCAGTTTTCACACTACGATCCCGTCCCGGGTCAGTTAGCGCAGAAGATTGTGGAACAGTCACGCGCTGATGGCAGAATTAAGGGCGGCGAAGAAGAGGAATAAAGCCACAGATGAACGCGGATAAACGCTGATCTGCGTTAATCCGCGTTCATCCGCGGCTAAAATTTACGGCGTTTACTCCGGACTCTGCGATTTCTTCGGTTTCAGGGGTGCGATCTTTGGTCCAAAGCCAGGACCTTCCTTGACCGTGTAGTCGGACGGCACTTCGAAAAGCGACTTCGCCGGTTCAGTCCGGTTAATATTAGTGAGCTTGTAAGTCGTCTCGCCAAAACGAGGATCACTGTGACGCGTCATCACCACGAGTTGCAACTCCGGTGAATACCAGCGCTCACTGACGATCTCGATTGCTCGTTCGTTGCCGATCTCACCGGCAGGAATCGTGACCGTAGTGCGCGTGCCCTCGGCTTCAACGCCTTCGATACTCTGTTTGCCGAGTTGTTCCTTTACTTCGTTAGCGTTGTTACCCGGCTTGGTTTTGAAAACATAAGTGGATGCCGCGCCAGCTTCGGCTCGCAACTGGTCCAGCTCGGGGTGTGGCACACGAGTGCCCGCGCCAAGCGGTGCAGTCATGATCATGCTTCCGCCGGCTGCTGTTCCTCGTTCAACTTTGAACTCAAACCGCTGCCCCTCGACACCCGAAATCACGGCCCCCGCCTTATCAAGTTTCTTGTTGAAATTAAAAGTGAACGGCACGCTCTTGTGTGCCGTCTTTGTGTGCGAATCGAGTGTGAAAGTCAGTCCAGCGACGGGATCGTTGATGAAGATCGTCTGAAAAGGTTCTTCACCGGCGCCGAAAATGCCAAGACCCTTCAAACTCTGTTCGCGGCGCGTGCGTCCTTCGCTGTCGCGATAGACTGAACTCGTCATGCGGTTGACGATGCGGTTGCCATCGGAAAGTGTCTGGATCGTTTCCGTGACGGACTCCGCTGAGTACGGAGCTCCTTTCACAACCTTGCCACCAAAACTCTCAGACGCGATAAACACGAAGTTCGCGTCCGGCGGTGGTGGTGGTCCACCTTCCGGTCCCTGCATTACGCGCTGCCTGATTATGACGTTGCCTTCCGGTCCAGCCTGCTGCGCAAAAGCGACACTTGCGAAGGCTAGCGACACGAGGGTCGCA
>DASTVU010000626.1:0-3021 GCA_035758935.1 Pyrinomonadaceae bacterium
CGCGGTTGTGCTCAGGCTTGTTCGGGGGAACGATGAGGCGACGTTGTTGCATGGGCCTGAGTTAGGAAGTGATCTTGTCGGGCACGATGGGCTTTCGTGTGTGCTGGAGCAGGTGTCGCCGCAGAATACTGGGCTGATACTGGGGCAGGGGACTGGACCATTTGCGAATGACACTGCCGAGCTCGCTGCGTTTTCAGCGTTTGTGGAGAAGAAGGTTCCTATTTCGACTCCTCTAACACACTTCGGACACACCCTCGGCGCCTCTGGCTTACTCTCCATCGCCCTCGGAACATTAATCCATCAAACCGGCTCAATCCCCACCGCATTGGCGAACCTCGCTAATGAAACAACAGACCACAGGACGTACTGTAGGGGCGGCCCTCTGTGGCCGCCCGTGGCTGGGCACACGGAATTCAAGAATCGACAGTCTCGGATTTCGCGAACACCATTTCAAACCACGGGCGGCCACGGAGGGCCGCCCCTACAGTACGTTCTCACGAGTTGTAGGGCGTTGAATGGCGCGTGTGGCGCAACGATGATCGGTGGCGTTCATTCAACAGCGCACCGCCGTGACAGAGCTTGGCGAAAGACGGCAACGCCTGGTCCGTTAATGAACGAGACGTTGAAACAACTCGCAACAGAAGCACTTGATCATCGTCCATCAAATCCACCCCACGTCCTACTGCTCCGAATGGACAACCCCCTCGCACCACCACCATCCGCAATCATCACCGGACGCCTCCTCCCAAGCGCTGTGCTCGAAATCACACCCGGTTTTGCTTCACAACTGATCGCGCGTTGTTGGGGCTTCAGCGGCCCTGCACTCTGTCTCGTCGGCGATGTCGACTCTGATCCGTACGGATTAACAAACGCCTTCCCCAATGTCTTTCAAGTAAATCTGCGAGGAACTGGAGATAAACGTGCAATCGAATGGAACGTCTGATACCAACGACGCCCGCCTCATGTCTGGCTTGCGAGTGCTCGTGACCGGCGGCTCAGGCGGCATCGGACAAGGCATCTGCACCGTTGCCGCGCGTGAAGGCGCGAACGTCGCCTTCACATGGCACGGAAACAAAGCCGGCGCTGACGCAACGGAAAAAATCGTCCGCGACTTCGGTCGCGAATGCCTTCCGATTCAAGCGGATCTTCGCAGTGCAGACGCGGCCGCCAAAGTCGTCGCCGCAGTCGAGGAATCCTGGGGCGCAGTCGATACACTCGTCAACAACGCCGCGTTCAGCGAAGCAGTTCCGTTCATACTGATCGACGACAAAGACTTCGCAGATATCATGGAACTAAATCTCTTCGCCGCGTTTCGCATGTGTCGCGCCGCGGTGCGCGGCATGATCAGGCAGAAGTACGGCAGGATCGTGAACATCAGCTCCATCACCGGTTCGCGATCAATTGCAGGACCAGTGCACTACGCCGCAAGCAAAGGAGCACTCGAAGGCTTGACGCGGAGTCTTGCGCATGAAGTCGGTCCGTACGGCGTGCTAGTCAACGCAATTGCGGCAGGAATCTTTGAAGGCGGTTTGCGCTCCACGATCCCTGAGCATCATCAGAAACGTTACCTCGACGCCTGTGCTCTCTCACGCTTTGGTCAACCGGTCGAGTGTGGCGAGGTGGTCGCGTGGCTTGGTTCACGACGCAACACTTATATAAACGGCACCGTCATCTTTCTCGATGGTGGCACGTTAGCTTAAGCCACGGATTACACGGATAACACAGATCAATCAGTGTAATCCGTGAAAATCTGTGGCTAAAACATTTCCAATGAATTAGAATCCCGCGCGTCCTCGTCCAATCAAAGGAGTGTGAATCGTGATTCAACTCGAGCAGCTCTTGGCGGGTCCTCCACCTAAGAGGGACCGCGACGCCGCATTCTTTTCTTACACGCGCTCCATCTGTCCCACCTGCAAAAAAATAATCGATGCGCACATCGTTTTGCGCGACGACAAGGTGTGGATGCAGAAGAAATGCCCGAAGCACGGTTTCTTCGAAGTCGAGGTTTCGAGCGATGCGGAGTACTACATGAAGTCGCTCTCTTACACAAAGCCCGGCACGATGCCATATCGCTTTGCGACTAAAGTTGAGCACGGCTGTCCGGAAGATTGCGGCTTGTGTGAGGATCACTTGCAGCACACCTGTTCGCCGATTCTAGAGATCAACGACGTCTGCGATCTCACCTGTCCGGTTTGCATCGTTCGCAATCAGCAGCGTTATTCGATGACGTTTGATGAGTTCAAAAGCGCTGTCGATTTGTTGGTTGCGGCAGAAGGTGAACTCCCGATCATGTTGTTGTCGGGCGGTGAACCAACGTTACACCCGCAGTTCTTCGAGTTTTGCGACTACGTTCTGCGTGGCCCACACGAAGGCAAGATCAAGCGACTGTTAATCTCGACGCACGGACGAAAGATCGCACAGAACCGCGCCTTTGCTGAGAAGTTCAAAGCCGGCGGCATGTACGCTTCGTTGCAGTTCGACACGCTGCGCGCCGGTGTTTATCCAAGGACGCGTGGCGTGGAATTGATCGACATGAAGATGCAATGCATCGACGTGATCAAAGAACTTGATATACCGACCGTTATCGTTCCCACGGTGTCGAAGGGCGACAACAGTGACGAGCTCGGCGCGCTCGTGGAATTCGGATTGGAGTTACCACAATGCTCGAGCATTGTGATTCAACCGATGGCCCACACGGGCGATGGTGGTGACGGCTATCACGCAAATCCGGCCGGCCATCGACTCACAATGCCCGAAGTGCATCAGCTTATCGAAGAACAGACGGGCTGGTTCAAGCGCGAATACTTTCATCCCGTGCCGTGCTCGCATCCCAGTTGTTACACCGCGACATATCTGTTCCGCATGGAAGATGGGAAGTACAAGCCGCTGCCCGAGTTCGTAAATATCAGGCAATACCTCGACGCGATGCAGAACCGCGCGATCATTCGGAGCGATAATCAACTCGAAAAGATGATTCTTGACTCAATTACTAATCTGTGGTCGGCGACTAAAGTCGGTGAA
>DASTVU010000627.1:0-3718 GCA_035758935.1 Pyrinomonadaceae bacterium
CAGGCCGGCAGGATGATGACCAAGATGAATACGTTCACTGACTTCATCGCCTGCGCAGAAGCATTGATCAACATGAAATACACGTCGAAGGATCGGCTGGTGATCGAAGGTGGGAGCGCTGGTGGTCTGTTAACGGGCGTGGTTTCCAACCTGCGTCCGGATCTCTTCAAGGCAGTTGTTTCGCATGTGCCGTTTGTGGACGTGCTGAACACAATGCTCGATGCCAGCTTGCCTCTGACGACTAGTGAATACATCGAGTGGGGCAATCCAAACGAGAAAGCTGCTTTTGATTACATGAAGACTTACTCGCCTTACGATAACATCGCCAAAAAGGATTATCCGGCGATGCTCGTGAAGGTTTCTGTGAACGACAGTCAGGTGCCTTACTGGGAAGGCGCTAAACTCGTGGCAAAACTGCGCATCATGAAAACCGATAAGAATCCGCTGCTCCTAAAGGTTAATTTCGGCGCAGGCCACGGCGGGGCATCGGGACGATACGACGCGCTACGCGAATCCGCGTTTGACTACGCGTTCATGCTCTGGCAGATGGGCATTGCAAATAGCTGAGTAGCTGTTATTGTTGGCTCTGCAAGAATAGGTCCTATAGGGCTATAGGACCTATTTCATTTGGATAAATGATCGGTTCTACGCTGGGGAACTATAAGATTCTCGAGAAGCTCGGTGAGGGCGGACAGGGAACGGTCTATAAAGCTATCGATTCGAAGCTGGGGCGGACGCTCGTCATCAAGGTTTTGCCTGCCGAACTAACCGCCCGCGAAGGCAATCTCAAGCGTTTCGAGCGCGAAGCGAAGCTTGCCTCAGCCCTCGATCATCCAAACATCTGCACCATCTTCGACCTCAACGAGATCAACGGCATTCACTTCATCGCTATGCAGTACATCGAAGGGCGAAACGTGAGGCAACTCGTAAATGGTCGTCCTTTGTCACTCGAAAGTGCCTTGTCAATTGCGTTGCAAACCGCAGATGCACTCGCCGCTGCACACGCTCGCGGCATTATTCATCGCGACATCAAGGCCGGCAATGTGATGGTGACGCCAACCGGCCAGGTTAAGGTTCTCGATTTTGGTCTCGCGAAACTGCTCGACGAGGACGCAGCGCGCACTTCAGGAATTCACCATACAGAGATCACTGAAGTTGGCGTGCCTTACGGCACGGCGACGTATGCAGCTCCCGAGCAGGCGCGCGGTGACCGCGTCGATTCACGCGCCGACATCTTTTCAACCGGCGTGTTGCTTTACGAGATGCTGACAGGCACGTGGCCGTTCCAGGGCCAAACTGCTATTGAAGTGCGTCACGCAGTTCTCAACGAAGAACCCGCGCCACTGTCGAAGATGAGACCCGGTCGCATGCCGGTGCGCTTGCAAGCCGTTCTCGACAAGGCTCTTGCAAAAGATCCGCGTAGTCGCTATCAAAAGATCTCGCACTTTGCTGAAGACCTGCGCTCGATCATTCGTGAACTCGGTTCAGATTCGCTTCCGGGGCTCGATGAGAGCACCACACCCGTTGCTCCAAAACACCTGAAACAAGATAGCCCGGTCACACGTGCACTGCGTTGGTTGACTGGTTCTAAAGGCGCCGACAGTGCGTCGGGTTCGAGATCGGGCGGACGCAGTGGTGACGCGCAGCCTAATCCGTTAACGAGTTTGGCAGATCGCGATCGAAAGAGTGTCGCGATACTTCCCTTCAAGAATGTCGGTAACGAGCGTGAGATCGATTTCTATCAGTTTTCTCTCGCGGATGCGGTGATCACTGAGCTGGCGCGTGTGCGTTCACTCGTCGTCCGACCATCGTCAGTTATCGTTAAATATCAGAACAAAGCTGTCGATGCCGCAGAAGCGGGACGTGAACTCAGTGTCGACGCGATTCTCACTGCGACTTTTTTACGTGCCGGCGATCGATTGCGCGTTACGGCACAACTACTCGACGTTCGCACAAGCGAGATTCTTTGGAGCGAGCGCATCGATGCTGATGCCAGCGACATCATTGGCGTACAGGACACCATCGTGCAGCGCATCGTCGAAGGCTTGCGGCTTGAGCTGAGTCCTGACGAAAAAGTGGAACTGGCAAGGAAGACGACTGCAGACGCCGCCGCTTCCGAAGAATACCTGCGCGGGCGCGACTGCCTTGCAAAGTTCATCTATCACACCATCGAGCGCGAACATCTCGACTCAGCGATCGAACACTTCCGTCGTGCTATCGAAATCGATCCTAACTTCGCGCTTGCCTACTCTGCGCTTGGTAGTTGTTACGTCAATCGCGTTTTGAAAGGCCTCGGCCAGGCCGGCGATCATGAAAAGGCTAAGAATGCTTTTCGTAAAGCGCTGACGCTCGATCCGCGACTACTCGAAGCACGCATGCACATGGTCTTCATCTATCTCACTGGTGGCCAAAAGCAAAAGGCTCGGACCGCCGTCGACTTGTTGCGTAATGAATATCCGAACGATCCGGGTGTGCACTTTGTAAGAGGCGTGGTCGCGCGACTCGATAGTGAATATGAACGGGCGCTGCGCAGTTTTGATCGTATGGTCCGGCTGAACCCGGGCGAACGCGTGCTGGCTAGTTACAATCGCGCTCGAATTTTCATGTACCAGCGCGAGTATGCGGAGGCATTTCGGGAACTCGATCAAGGCGCGGCCGTAGAAGCTGAGCATCCGCTGATACTGGTGTTTCGCGCGCGCGTTCTTTACTACAAAGCCGAGATTGACGAGGCCATTGCGATTCTGCAGCAGGTGCTACAGCGACATCCGCAAATCGACGGTGTGAGACCGATTCTGGCAATCTGTTTGAGCGCACAGGGCCAGCACACAAAAGCCAATGAACAACTGACGCCAAAAGTAAGACAAGTGGCGGAAGCCGATTACGATATTTCTTACTGGCTTGCCTCTGCATACCTCTTGCAAGGCCGCCAGGTGGAAGCTCTAAGATGGTTGGAAACCGCCATCAGTCTCGGTAACGAAAACTACAAATGGTTCGAGTCAGATCCAAACTGGACTGACATGCACGAGGATCCACGTTTTGTCGAATTGATGAATCGCATCAAAAGCCAACGGGAGCAAGTCGGGGAACAATCTGAATGAGAACATTCGTGGTGGGTGACATCCATGGACGGTGCGCGCAGCTCCTCAACCTGATCGACATGCTGCCGCGAGATCCGGAAACAGACACGCTCGTTCTTTTAGGTGACTTGATCGACCGAGGCGCCGATGCGCCCGGGTGCGTCTCGCATGCTATGAAACTCTGTCAGGAGAATCCTGAGCGAGTGATTTGCCTGCGAGGAAACCACGAACAGATGTTGATGGATTTTCTTGATGGACATAGCAACATGTGGCTGACGCCCGTCGTGGGCGGTGAACGAACGTTTGAGCAATACACTGGACGACCGATCAAAATTGATAGTGAAAAGGACCTGGACGAGATGAGGGAAGTGTTCGCGCAGTCGTTTCCCGCAGAGCAGCTAGCGTTTCTTGAAGAGTTGCCTTTTTACTACGAAGATGAGTTCGCGATTTACGTCCATGCGGGACTCGATGAGGGTAAACATCCGAGTGAGAGTTCGCCGATGGCGCTCCTGTGGATGCGCGACATGGATTTCTACAAGAACTACCGCGGCAAACCTTGTGTCTTCGGCCACACGCCCACACCGCTGCTGCCCTTGCGAGGTCGCCTTGGTCGCCACGGCATCTACATCTCTCACAGCGCC
>DASTVU010000628.1:0-5259 GCA_035758935.1 Pyrinomonadaceae bacterium
CGGACGTTGGATCAATAACCGGACTATTGCACTTACGGGAGTTAACCCGACGCTACCGCGTTACGGTACTGACCTCGTCCAAGTGCCAATCCTGTTTTTCAGGATGGACAAGGAATTTCCTGAATATCCGGGTTCAAATCCGGCAACTCCTGTGATGCTACCTCTTGCAACCCGAGACGCTTGATCTTGCAGTTAAGCGTCGTAACCTTCACGCCAAGGAGCTTCGCGGCACGTCGCTGGTTGCCGCGCGTGCGGTGTAGTGCGTCGCGAATGAGTTCGCTTTCATAACGCTGCATCTCTTCCTGAAGCCCCAGCCGCCGGGTGGTTTGCGGTTCCTGTTGGCTAGCGAGCGACTCCACTTCACGCAAAAGTGTCATCGCCGCCTCTCTCAAGGTGTTGATATTGTGAAATGAACTACTCATTAAATTAATCCTTGCTCAAAAGTTCCCTGAAGAACGCGACGGCGCGTTCGTCCCCAGTTTGTCCGAGAACTTGAATCGCCAGTTTTCGGACAGGCATTTTTGGATGGTTCCGGGCTGTGCGAATCAGAATTGGGATTGATTCATCTTTCGCACGACGTCCAATGGCAATTACTGCCTGCTTCTGGAGTTCGACCTCTACATCATTATCGACGGTGGTGGTTAGGGCTCCTAAACTTTTTTGTCCTGCAACGCGCCCGAGACTTGAAATCGCACTCTTGCGCAGCTCGAGATCTTTTTCAGTTTCGGCAACTCTGATGAGGTAAGTCGCGGCGCCATCGCTGTTATCGTTGCGGGAAATGCCGGTAAGCGCGCGTCGCTTCAACTCGCGCGTGGTCATCATCTCAAACAGGTTTTGCAGCAGCGGGAGGGTGCCGGCGGAGCGGCTCATTGCAAGTGCCGACATCGCGGAGTTTCGAGCTTCACTGCTCTCCTGGTTGTTGCGGATAATCTCTGTGAAGAATGTGTTCTTTGCGGCGCTTTCGCCGGTGTTACCGAGCCAGTAGATAGCTCGCGAACGCATCGGATCGGCAATAGGGCGACGGACCATTTCCATGAGCATCGGATCGACGCGCGCGTCGTCGTGAACTGCAATCGCGAAAGTTGCGCGTTCGGATAGTCGATTTATCTCAGGCGCGGGCGAATCTACGATCGACTTCAGATAGTTCAGACTCTCTTCGTTCGTGATGTGTCCAGCCCAGTAAACGGGATAGCTGCTGAACTCGCGGTTGCGACGAAGATTATAGACTTCAGCTCGCGTGAAAGAATCGCGCTGCGTGTCGAAAAGAAGAAACACTCCGAGCTCGCGTGTTTCATGACGCGGGTCAAACATCATCGAGGTTCCATCCATCGACATATAGACACCGCCCGAACTGTCGACAATTTCAAAATCGACTGCGACACCGGGTCGGACTTCAAACTGGTAACCGACCCAGAACCGGCCATTCGGTACATTTGCTTTGCCGGCAATGATGGCGCTATCGATTTTGGCTTTCAGATTGGCGCCGTCCACGGGCGTGAAACTCTTCGTTTGCCCTAGCGCAGCGGCGCCCAAAAACAGAACGATGGCTGCTGAGATTATGTTTCTTCGAATCATAACCCTAATCCTTAGACGTCCGTGACTACGATTTATTTCAACAAGTCTTCAAGAAACTTCAGCACTTGAGGATCTTTACTCCTGCTCAACCAGCCGATCGCGCGCTTGCGACGTTCCATCGGAGCCTTCTGATCCCGTGCGATCTCGATTAATTTCTGAACCACACGCTGATCGTTCATTCTGCTCGCGCTGCCCACGTAGCCGACACCTTGCCCTGAGCTTGCGGCCACGGGAGTGCTGACGTAGACGTTGCTGCCGTAACCCAACGCACTCATGATCTGATCCCTCAACTCCTCGTTCTTCTCGGTGTCGTAGAGACTGAGCAGGAACTCGATTGCCTTGTCTCCACCGCGTCGTGAGATAGCACTGATTGCAGCTTTGCGAAGTTCGATATTCTCTGAGCTGCGCGCGATCTCGAAGAGTTTGGCGCCTGCTCGTTCGCTCTTGCGATTTCCGAAACCGGAGACGACAGCTCTGCGAATTTCGATAGTCTGGTCCGCGTCGTAAATCCGCAGGAGCGCGTCGACCGCGGGCTCACCCGGACGGCTCGCGATGCTCGAGATCGCAAGTCTCCGTTGGGTCGTCGCCTTGCCGCTGATCGCTATATCGCTAAGCACTGCGATTGCGCGTTCACCGGTGTGTTTGCTCAAAGCGTAAAGTGATGCTTCGACGATGTCGTTCTCCGGTGAGTTGAGAGCGAAGTCACGGAGTGCATCGACAACAGTGTCGTCGTTAGTTGCACCGAGTGCGGAGATTGCGCGTGCTCGCAGTTTTAGATCCGGCTCACTGCGCGCTACGCCGAGAATCACGGGGGTGACTGATTTGCCGCCGTTGCGACCGAGCAAGGTCAACGCCGCGCCCTTGCAACGCACCGTTTGAGTCGAGCCTGGTTTGAGCCACTCAGTCGCGGCCATGATGCCGCGTTGTAGATCGGTCTGAAACAAAGCCTGCAACACGACGATCTTGAATTCACATGGATCATCATCGTCGGCGGAGTTGTCGGAAGCCTCCAGACCCCAGACTGTAGTCGCCATACCTTGAACGCCTTGAGGGCCTTGCCCCGGCGCTATAGCTGCCGGAGCGAGCGATTGACTCGGCGGAAGAACATAAGCGCCTTCAACTCTCGGTGCGACGACAGTTTCTGCCCTCATCCTGGCAATGAGCTCATCGGAAGCTGCTACTGCTGCGGCATAGTTTGGTATCTGAGCCATCAACACCCGAGCGTCATCTTTCCAGTTTGTGTTTGGATACTTCTCCAGCAAACGCATGAGGGTCGTACGGCACTGGTCGTACTCCGCTAGTCTCTGTTGCGTGTATGCCAACCAGTAAAGTGCGGCATCGAGGTTCTTCTCGTTGGGATACGTAGTGACATACTCATTAAACTTCGCCTGCGCCTTCGCCCATTCACCGTCAGTAATGAGGTCACGCGCGCTGCGAAACACCGTGGTCGCGTCGCTTTGTTGAGAGCGATTGGACGAGCTCGACTGCCAGCTCGATCGTTGTTGTTGCGCGTTCACCACGCCGGCGCTTAAAGCGACAATGACTGTGATCAAAATAAACCGGGCGCGCTTCGCTGCGGTTGCTGTATTCGATGTAAGGTTCTTCATGAGTTTAGCCTCTATTCTTTAACGATTGTTTGTGCCCCGGTCCTGGTAATCCACTAATGCCGCTACGATCTCGGTTTTTCGCACCCGCTCCTTGATCACGCGCACGTCTTCAGCACGGGCGCGATCGGGCAGGTTTGCAATGTCGATCAGGAATGGTTCCAGATCGGAGAGCAGCATCTTGGTGGGAAACTTTGCTTTCATCTCCGCGTCGCGGCGGAGTACTACGTTTTCATTCAGGAGACGACGCGAGAGTGCCTTGTCGTAAGTGACGTCGATCTCGTCGTCGCCGTCCGCGATTGCGACGTTCTTGATCGAGCGCAACAGAATCTGAGTTTGTTCGATGTGCCGGGCTGTGTCTCGATCGTCCATGTCGAGATAGCCGGTGTCTGACGACAGCACATCCGATTGGTTATGAGTAGTCGTAGTTGGTCTAACTCGCGGTCTTGGTTTTGATACGGAAGCGATTGGCGCCGGCTTTGGATTATCGTGCGGCTCTACTGGCAGTTCCTTATCGCTCTTCTTCGGGGTCTCCGGAGGTGGATAATTGGATCGGGAATTGTTTACCTGATTTGGATCGCCTTTTATCGCGCGGAAGTACCCATCTGAATTCAAGCCAGCCACAACCAGGAGTCCAAATAAGATTATTATCGTCGCCACAACAGCCCCTGGCGTGGCGAACATTTCGTCTAAAAACTCGAGCCAGCCTGATTTCGAAGACTGTTTCTCCGCAACAGTGTGCGCTGCGACTCTGGTCCACAAGAACGGTGAAACTTCAAGCTCGCGATCGTAATGCGCAAAGACCTCCTGTTCCGCAGTGAGTGCCGCAAAGCTTTCCGAACACTCAGTGCACGTGATCAGATGTGCATCGAGTTGCTCGTTAGTCTCCTCGGTGAGCTCGCCATCGAGATATTCTTCCAAAAGCTCTAAACAAATTTCACACTTCATAACCAACTCCAGCGTAAGGACTGATTCTCTTTCTCATCTCCGCGCGTGCGCGGTGTAAATCAGTCTTTAACTTTGCCAGTGAAAAACCAGTGATCGCCGCTATCTCTTCGTAACTGCACTGGTGCAGCACCTTGAGCGTGAATACCAGCCGCTTGTCTTCGTCGAGCGCAGCCAGCGAGCGCCGGATGAGTTCGTTCAACTCCTTACTCAGCAGTCCATCGACTGGCACCGGCTTGTTATCGCTCAAATCCATAACCGACTTATCCGCGAGATCGACGTGACTGTTCGCGCGGGCACGTGCTCGCAGCGACTCACGTGCGACGTTTCGCGCGATGCCGAAGAGCCAGGTCGAGAGTTTCGTTTCCGCGCGCATGGTATGAATCGCCCGGTAAGCACGCACGAAAGTCTCCTGCGTCAGCTCTTCGGCCAGCCCGCGGTCGTTAACCATGTCGTAGATGAAACCTATGACGGGCCGCGAGTACCTTTCAAAAATCAGACGAAAGGCTTCGGCGTCACCCTGGCATACGCGAGTGACAAGGTCTGCTGAACTATTCATCAGAGTTCCCGCGAATGCGCTCATCGTCTCTCTCGGTAGGTTAGTGTTGCGGAAGGACGAAAAGTTTCAGGAAAAACCATCCACAGATTACACAGATTTATGCAGAAAATCTGTGTAATCTGTGGACTAGATCTCTTTTGGGTCGACGATCTTGCCGGCGATTGCGGAGGCGGCGACGACGTAGGGTGAGGCGAGGTAGAGCTTGCCGGGTCCACTGCGGCCGGGAAAGTTTCGATTCTGGGCGCTGACCGTGACGGTTTCGGCGGACGGTGAGGCGCCCGGACCGGCGTTGATACACGCGCCACACGACGGGTCGATCAACTCGGCGCCGGCGCGCTCGAAGATATCGATGTAGCCGCGCTGCCGTGCGTATTGCTTGATCTTCTGCGAGCCAAACTGAATGTACAGGTGCACACCTTCAGCCACTCGCTTGCCATTCGCCAGCGCGTTTTCCAGCACCTCGGCATACATGTCCATGTCGGCCATCTTTCCGCCCGTACATGAGCCACCGTAAGCAGCGTCAATGCGAACCTCTTCAAGATCGTCAATCGGAATTCCGTTTCGCGGATCGCCCGG
>DASTVU010000629.1:0-4884 GCA_035758935.1 Pyrinomonadaceae bacterium
GGACTCCTTGGGCGTCTTCCTATCAGCCTCCTGGCAAGGACTCCAGTGGAAATGGGAATGAAATTTCAGGTCCCGGCCAGCACCAAGGCTGGAGACGTGATTGATGTGGATGTTGTCCAGAGAGACTCGAAAGGCAACGTAATTGGTGGTGTTGCGATGCAAGTTCGCGTCACCAACAAGTAGTACGCGTTTCTCGCTTCTCGCTCTCGCGCTGAGCAGTGCGTTATGTGACATGAAGCCGAAGGCGTTCGCTAATTTCAGCCCAGGGTTCGAGCGTAGCGAGTACCCTGGGTCAGCACAAAGAAAAACGTAAAACCCTGAAAGGGTTCGTCGGGCATCGAACCCTTTCAGGGTTAAGAAATTTGGTTGGTTAGTCCGATCTCGTTACTTCCATTCTCCCTGGAGTGTGAAACCTGCCCAGAAATGCGGAGTGCCCCATCGTGTGTCGCTCTGCATCGAAACCTGTGCTGCTCTCAGCGCCGCGGCAGGTCGCAGCCGGTTACCGAGCATTTCCTTGTAGAATCGTTTCATCAGTTGCGCTGTCGCCCTATCATCAACCTGCCACAAGCTAGCAACTACACGCGGGGCGCCGGCATACATAAACCCACGCGCCAGTCCGCCAAGCCCTTCGCCTTTGATCTCTTTGCCAAGAGCAGTTTGACAAGCACTCAGCACAACAAGATCGGCACCCAGCTTGAGATTGTAGATTTCGTAGAGTCGCAGGAAACCGTTTTGCGGCTGGCCTTTTTCGTTTACCAGCGACAAGACCATCCCTGATAACTCAGGGTTTTGATTATTGATGAGCCCGTGTGTTGCGAAGTGCAGGATTTGGTATTGACCGAGCTCAGGACTCGTAGCTGTCGCGCGACTTGCAACGAAATCAAGTGCCTCGAGCCGTTTTTCACCAGTTGCTAACCGAGTGATTTCATTGGCCTCCTGTCGAGTGAAACGCAAGCGGACGAAGCCCTCCAACCCAGACTCTTTGGCCGACCGGTAGACATCGATTGATGCCGCCTCTTGTTGAGTTTTTACAGAAGGATTCCTAACGGCTGCTGATAATCTCGGATCGTCGTTTTGAAAAACAGGATCGGCAAGGACAGCGATTGTTTTTGGAGCAGGCTTGCGTCCGATCGCCTCTCGCCTGAGAACTGCCATCACAGATGCTGACGGCAGATTGATGATTTCATGATCGAGAACCAGGGGGCGATATGCCTTGTTTGCCTGATCAGTTTTCTGGTCCATTGCAGTGGGCAGACCTGCGAATGCCACGTATTGCAACAAACCCTCGCTCACAATCAACAGGCGCTTCGTTCCCAGTTGTGAAGCAGCAGGTTGCAACAGCAAGTTGCTGAGTGCTGTTGCCGCGCTCGCATATTCCGCGTCGCTGCGGTCGAGCCGCAGGTGTCTTTGCTCCAGAGTCTCATTCTTTACTACTCGATTGCGCTCAGTTAACACGGTATAGAGTTTTCGCGCTGCCGCTTCAATGTTCTCCCGCTTTTGCAGCTCAAAACTGTTGATTGAGTTCTGAGTCACGACCCATAAGAAACTTCGATCCTCCCCGAGGGAGTATTCGAGTAGCAAAGTGTCATTGTCGAGCACGTCGGTTTGGATCTGTTTGAGGTTCAGCGGCAAAGGCTGCGTCAATGCTGCATAGCGTGGGCTTGTTTGCCGGATACGAGCCACGACTTGCTCATACTCAGTTGTGAGGGCATCAATTTCATCAGCCGCTGCCTTAACCTCGTCGTCCGTGTGCTTGCCGCTGAGCATGCGAATCTGCCGGTCCGCCTTATCCGCTATCACCACTCGCAAGCGGCGTTCGCGCTCCAGGAGCGAGGGATCAACCCCCTCGCGAATCTCAGCATGCGCTTCAGCCAGCAACTCAAGTAGCGATCGGGCGCGGCTTTTTTCGCTTGCTGCCAGAGCCGCAGCGTCGAATCCTTCAGCCGGGTGTTGCTGATGAAGACGCATTAAAACGTCGATATCAAACTCGTAATACTTCCGTACTGACGCTACGAATGAGGCGCGCAGTTGGTGGCTTTTGACGTTAACGCGCAATGACTCGACGGTGGTGATCGCTTCTTCGATCCGCTTCCTGGCCTGAACGAGATCGCCACGGTCACGCTCAAGACGAGCAACGTGAGAGAGCGTTGCTGCTTCACCATTTCGGTCACCTATGGCGCGACTGATCTGTAGCCCTTCGTTAAAACAGTCGAGTGCTTTTTGATGTTGGCCCAGATCCAGGTACAGCGTGCCGAGGCTTCTGATGGTCCTCGTCATTCGATGCGGGTCGCTGATGGCGCGGTGAACTGCAAGCGACTGATTGAAGTAGTCAAGGCCCTTCTGTTTCTCCCCCAAATTCGAGTAGCAATCAGCAATGTTGGCGAGAATGCCTGCTTCGCCGCCACGATTACCCACGATGCGATGAAGTTCGAGCGCCTGCTGATTGAGTTCAAGCGCCTTTCGAAATTCTTTTAAGTTGGCGTAGTTGGCAGCGCTATTTCCGATCAGGATTGCCTCTCGATACTTATCACCTAAGCCCCGGAAGATCTCCAGGCCCTGACTATAAACTTGAATCGCTTTTTGGTAGTCGCCCAGGATGGCGTAAAGAAACCCGATGTTGTTGAGAGCGATACCTTCGCCCTGCTTGCTACCCACCAACTTATATAGGGCCTGTGCCCGGGTGTAGGAATCGATGCTCTTCTGATACTCCCCGGAATCCGAATAGGTATTCCCTATGTTGTTGAGCGTTGTCGCTTCACCTAACTGGAAATTATGTTGGCGTCTAATCGAAAGTGCCTGACTACAAAAATCTATTGCCTGTTTGAACTCGCCCAGATTGTTGTGGATCACACAGATGTTATTTAGGAGGTTGCCTTCTATTTCGTAATCGCCCAACTCTCTGGAGATCAGCAGCGACTGGTTAAAGTAATTGAGTGCCTTCGGGTATTCGCTCATGAACTGGTAAGAGCCGCCGATCTTGTTGAGCGTGTTAACCTCGGCAGCCCGGTCAGCAATTGCCTTGGTGAATGGGAGGGCTTGAATGAAATGTTCGAGAGCTTGCTTCTTATCGCCGAATTGATCGTAGATATCGCCAATAACAGTAAGCGTATTGATCTTGACCTTGACTCCGAGCCGGTGTTGTTCTTCGCCTTGCTGGTTGACAGCGGCTTCAGCGATAGGTAGCGCCTGGTTTGCGAAGTCCAACGCTTTCTGTTTCTCGCGTTGATACGTATAGACACCTGCGAGCAGATAAAGCGCGGTCGCTTCCCATGAGGGTTCTTTCGCCGCCTTGCATAATGGGATTGATTGCTCGAATTTCTCGACGGCCTTCTTAATGGACTCTTTCGTCCCTTGCCGCCACTCGAATAGACCCTCGTAAATTAAAGTATCGGCGGCAACCAGGTTTTGGTCTTGCTCAGTCGCGGCTCGCAACGCGTGAATGTTGATCTCGTAGCGGCCTTTGAGGGCGGTCGGATCAGGGGATCGCACTTCCACCCGGTAAGTACCTGAAACTTCAGCTACGAGCATGAGGCGCTCACGATTTCCCATAGGAAATCCGTCGGCTTCGACAACTTTGTTTCCATTCGGGTCAAAAGCCGCCAACGCAACGTTTACGCGGCGCTGATCAGCGAAGATGCGAACGTATTGACCAGCCAAGAGTGAAAGCTGATACGAGTGTGTTTCGCCCCCGCCTAGATTTTGTTCAATAGGCGTGCCGGGTTCGAGTACCCGTTGCTGGTAAGCGAGCGTTATTGGTGTTCGTATAACAAAGAGAAGCAAACTCAGGAGTATCAATTGGCTCGAGAAGCGGACTGGTTCGATTAGTCGGGACATAAAACCTCCGCGGTTGTAGAGAGTGTTCAGGAGGAGCGCATTATATACCTTCACAGGTAGGCAGCGTTGATGTTGAGTTCACGTGTCCGCAGTTTGGCCACAAGACCGACCGCGTTCCTTGCTCGAGACATTCATTGAAAGTCTCCAGATCGAAGTGATATAAAAGCCTCAACGGTTTCATCTATACTCAACGCGAAACTTTCTCAACACTGCAAGGAGTGGAGCGATGGTAGCCAGGAAAGGCGCACGAAAGTCTAAGGCGCGCAAAGCGGCGAAAAAGACAAAGCCGGTGAAGAAGACCTCAAGAGCCAAAGCGCATAAGGCTCCCGCAAAAGCAAAGACAAGCAAGACTTCGCCCGAGTCAAACAAGGCGATGCGGTTGACGTTCTCTTACGACGGCGACGATGTGAAGTTGATTTCACAGCAACGCACCGAAATGATTGTGCCGCCTTCCGACGCATTGAAGGGCTATGGAGAAAAAGGGTTTTGGGCTGAGCTAAAAAGCGGAAGCAACAAGACTCTCTATCGCACCGTGATGCACAACCCTACAAAAAACGACGCTGAGGTCTTCCCCGAATCACCCAGTGGCGTCATCTCGCGTGAGCCGGCTAAGAAGAGAAAGGGCGTGTTCGTTGTTGTTGTTCCAGACACAGACACGGGCGAGGAGGTAATACTCTGCCGAAGTGCGTCTGCAACAAAAGGACCAACCAGGGGAATACACGCAGTCGCCGACAAACCGGCTAAAGAGATTCTGCGCTTGAAACTCAAAAAGTAGAACAACTCGATTTCTGGCAACAGTCTGTACAGTCAATAGGAGCACGTGATGGGCACGTCAGATGGGCAAGTCCTTGGAGTGACGAGGATCGTCGAGGCTGGACCTCCGGAAAAGCGCTGGAACATCGTCATCGTATCCGAAGGCTATCGCAGCGCTGAGATGGCCCAGTTTGCCACGGACGCGAAACAGTTTGCTGACACCTTATTGGCGACTGCGCCATTTGATCGTCTTCGGGCCGCAATTAATATCTATCGTGTCGATGTGACGTCGACCGA
>DASTVU010000630.1:0-5051 GCA_035758935.1 Pyrinomonadaceae bacterium
GTCAAACGAGATGACTTTCACGCGATCTACCGGCTGCAACTGCTCCACGAACGCGTTGGCGGCCCGCTGTATTTCTTTCATTTTGTCGCGGGTGCTTGAACTCGTATCGAGCAACAGGACGACGTGAAATGGCGCCGCAACTTTTCCAAAGACCGCGATCTCCTGCTGCACATCATCTTCACTAATCGTGAACTCTTCCTTGCGAAGGTCCGTGATGTACATACCGCTACGGTCGGTTGCAATCAGCGGCACGGTTACGAGATCTGTGTCGGTAACTACGGTATCAACGTCCTGAGGCTCGGGCGGCGGAGTCGCAGAGGGTTTGGGCTGCTGAGGCTTCTGGGTCGCAGGACGCGATTGAGCAAAGACGGTGGTCAGCGCTATCGCAATCACCAGAACAATGGAAAAGGCAGGACGCGACGCAGGCGAAAACATTCAATCCTCCTCACGCAGACCACTGTGCCGACTTTAGAGAAACGGAAGCGAAGAAGCTAGTACAGCGCTACGATGTTGCCTCCAGGAATAACGTTTGCCCGTACTCACCTCAATCCGTAGTTGCCCCACTCACCTCTGGGTGGCCGGACTCCGGGCGTTTTGGAAACGCAAGGGAAAGGGCGACCGATAATAAGAGCACAGCCAGGATGATGCTCAGCGACAGCCAGATCGGAAAATGGCCGTCGAACAGTTGATTAAGCCAAACCATCTTCAATCCGACAAACAGAAGCACTGCGCCGAGTCCATATCGGAGCAGATGGAACTTGTCGACGGCCCCCGCCAGCATGAAGAACAGCGCCCGCAGACCAAGGATCGCGAAGATGTTCGACGTGAAAACAATCAACGGTTCGCTCGTTACCGCAAAGATCGCCGGCACCGAATCAACCGCGAAAACAACGTCTGTGGCTTCAAGAAAAATGAGCGCTATAAGCAGCGGCGTCGCGAAAGTTCTGCCATTTACCCGGGCGAAGAATTTCGAACCCTGGAGGTCGGGTGTAACCGGTAAGACACGTCGCAGTAGTCGAATCAAGAAGTTCTTTTCAGGATCGACAGGCTTCTCCTTCGCAAAAAAGATCTTGAGACCTGTGAAGATGAGAAACACGCCAAACACCACGACAACCCACTTATACTGCATCAGCGCCGAACCAATCGCGACAAAGATCGCGCGAAAGATGAGAGCGCCCAGAATTCCGAAGAACAACACGCGATGCTGGTACTTCGGGGGAATGCTGAAGTACGAAAACACCATCACAAAGACGAAGATGTTATCGACCGAGAGTGCCTTCTCGATTACATACCCCGTGAGAAACTCAAGCGAGACTTGCCACGCCGCAGCACTTGCCTCAAATCCAGGTATTGCCAATAGCCGAGGGTCGTGTGAAAACTTCCACGACGCGTAGTTGTACAGGGCGAAGTTGAAGAGCAGAGAGAGCCCGATCCAGACGGCGCTCCACGTCGCTGCTTCTTTGAATCCAACAGCGTGTGCTTTGCGATGAAAGACACCGAGATCGAGTGCGAGGAGTAAAACTACGAGACCGATAAAACTGAGATAGAACCACCAGTACTCAGAAAACGGAAAAAGCTCAACCATATCCATCCTTTCGCGCTAACAGTTTTGTCCTGTGCGCAAAAAAAAACCCTTTGCGCTTAGGACCTAAGCGACAAAAGGTCTTGGTCGTTGAGCTTTATGCTTTTCCCGACGGGCCGGGTACCTTCCTAGGTACCGTGTTGACGACCGCATCAGACCCTGAACTGGGTGACCTACTCCCCTTTTTGACTCCAGCCACAATACACTAAGCCACGAAGAAGAACAAAGAGGCGCCACAAAAAGGCACAAAAAGCACATAAAGAAGAATTCTGTAGGAGGGTTTACGAAACTCGAGCCTCCACGCCGCTCCTTTTTGTGACTTTTGTGCCTTTTTGTGGCTTAATTTGTCTTCGATGCGATCCTTACTGTTGGCGGCCTTAGCGGCATATCTTATCGCCGCGATCCATTCCATTCTGGCGTTTGTTAACAAACGCCGGTCTCTGCAACGCGTTGCGGAGTGGTCGACGGCTGCCGGGTTCATCCTGCACACAGCGGCGCTCGCCGCCGACTGGGTGATCGACGGCCATTACCCACTGTTCTCCTTGCGAGAAGCCCTCTCATTTCTGGGCTGGGCGCTCGTGGCACTTTACTCGCTCGTGCTCTATCGCTATCGAACCCAGGCAGTCGGCGCTTTTACAATGCCGTTGGTATCCGCGCTCACACTCCTGGTTTTATTGATCGGCACGAATTCATCCAACGCCCCGGCCGCTTTCTCAGCAACGTGGCTCTTTCCGATTCACACCACGCTCCTGATCTTTGCTTACGCGGCATTTTTCATTGTCTTCATGGCAAGTGTGATGTACTTACTCCAGGAGCGGGAACTCAAACTGAAGACTTTTGGAGCGACATTCCACCGTCTGCCTTCATTAACCACGGTGAACGAAATCGCGACCAGTTCGGCCGCTCTCGGTTTGACGCTCTTGACTCTCGGCATCGCAACCGGCGTGATCTGGTCTTCTTCACGCTTCGGACGCTTCTGGCGGAACGATCCTAAGGAAATTTTCGCGTTACTAACGTGGGGACTGTATTTCTATCTCACTATCTATCGTTTGACGGCCCACTGGCGCGGGCGCAGTGCCGCGTGGCTTGGTGTGGTCGGATTTGCGTTAGTGCTTTTGACGTTTGTAGGGGCCCGATTTCTCGGTAGTTATCACGTCTTCGGGTGAATTGAGTAACCACATGTCCATTCTTCTCGTCGGAGTGAATCACAAAACGGCTCCGGTCGAGGTCCGTGAACGACTCGCTTTTAACGACGAGGCGTGCGCCAGTGGTCTGCGCCAGCTCGTCGACGGCGAAATCGTGCGTGAAGGACTGATCGTTTCCACCTGCAATCGCGTTGAGATTCTCGGTGCGACGTCGAATGATCAACTGGAATTCAGCGCCGGGCGAATCGCGCAGTTTCTCGACACATCCGGAAGTCTACCGGCCGGTTTTCTCAACGCACACCTCTATAGCCACACGAATGAAGAGGCCGTGCGGCACCTGTTTCGCGTAGCTTCGTCGCTCGATTCAATGGTCGTCGGCGAACCTCAGGTGCTGGGCCAGGTGCGACATGCATACGCTCTTGGCGTCGAAGCCGGTACCGTTGGCCGCGTTCTGAATCGCCTGGTCCATCACACGTTTCGTGTGGCGAAACGAGTGCGGAACGAAACGGGAATCGCCGCCAACGCTGTTTCGATTAGTTACATGGCGGTGGAGCTCGGCAAGAAGATTTTTAGCTCGCTCAAAGGTTGCAGCGTGATGCTTATCGGCGCCGGAGAGATGGCCGAACTATCAGCCCGGCATCTCGTGAACGCGGGGGCAGCCCATGTCACGATCGCCAATCGCACCGAAGAAACTGCACGGCAAATTGCGGCTGAATTCGGCGCCGCCACGGTGCCTCTGGATCAGTTAGACCAGGTGCTACACGAGGCTGACGTCATCATTTGTTCAACGGGCGCGCCTGATTACGTCGTCACCGAAGCACGAACGCGCAAAGCTCTCGAGCGCCGGCGTAATCGTCCGACCTGCTTTATCGACATCAGCGTCCCCAGAAACATCGATCCGGCCGTCAGCAATATTCCCAACTGCTTTCTCTTCGATATCGACGATCTCGAATCGGTGATCACGTCGAATATTCGTGAGCGTGAGCGTGAAGCCGAACGTGCGGAACTAATCGTGCAATCGGAAGTGATGCAGTTTCAGCAAAAACTTCGGTTGATGGATATTGGACCAAGTATCGGCGCGCTGCGACAGAATATGCACGACGTTGCTCGTGCCGAGCTGGCGCGGCAACGCAAACGACTTGGACCACTGACGAAAGATCAGGAAGAAGCGATTGAGTCGCTGCTGATGTCAACCGTCAACAAGATCTCGCATCCGCTTATCAGCCAGATGCGCCGCCTCTACGAATCGGGTGAATCCGATGCTGCCGACATCCAAAAGGATCTTGAGGATTAATCCAGGATGTCGCGCGCTCTCGTAATCGGTTCACGTGGGTCCAAACTCGCACTCTGGCAGGCCGAACAAGCGCGTCAGCGTTTACTCGAACTGAATCCTCAAATCGACGTTCGCATTGAGATCATCAAGACCACTGGCGATGTGAAAAACGATCCGCTTTCAGTGATCGGCGGCAAGGGTGTGTTTACGAAGGAGCTTGAGGATGCGCTTCTCGATGGACGGATTGATATGGCAGTCCATTCGCTCAAGGATTTGCCCACCGTGCTGCCGGAAGGACTATCGATCAGTGCTATCTGCGAGCGTGAGGATGCGCGTGATGCCCTCGTGCTTCGATCTGGTTCCGATGTTGAGCATGCTTCACTCGCTGGATTACCCGTGGGCGCTATTGTGGGAACGTCGAGCCAGCGTCGGTTGTCGCAACTGAAGGCGTTGCGTGGTGATGTTGTAGTTAATGATTTGCGCGGGAATGTTGATACGCGAATTCGGAAGCTGGATGAGGGGCAGTACGATGCGGTGATTCTGGCGACGGCAGGGCTCGTGCGGCTCGGCTTGCAGGAGCGAATTAGCGCGAGGATCTCAGTGGCTGAAATGTTACCGGCAGTCGGTCAGGGTGCGGTTGCGATCGAGACACGCAGTGATAATGAGTTTGCTGTTGAAGCGACGAGGAAGTTAGACCATCGGGAAACGCGCCTCGCCTGTCTGACCGAGCGATCCTTCTTGCGAAGTCTCGGAGGCGGGTGCCAATTCCCCATCGCCGCTCATGCAGTCGTTGATGGCGACTCATTAAAGATCGAGGGCCTGGTCGCCAAGCCCGACGGCTACGAGATCCTCCGCGACTCCTTATCCGGCCCCTTCGTTGACGCCGAATCTCTCGGCTCCCAACTCGCCGAGCACCTGCTCCAACAGGGCGCAAGATCCCTATTGAACGTACTGTAGGGGCGGCCCTCCGTGGCCGCCCGTGGTTTGAAATCGTGTTCGCGAAACTCGAGACTGTCGATTCTTGAATTCCTTGTGCAAACCACGGGCGGCC
>DASTVU010000631.1:0-5922 GCA_035758935.1 Pyrinomonadaceae bacterium
GGCGAACACGATTCAAACCACGGGCGGCCACGGAGGGCCGCCCCTACAGTACGTTCCGAAATATTTTATGAAACTAGTCTTTCTTATTTTGTGTGTCGCTGTTTGTGCAAACGCGCAATCGCTTACGCCACCTCCCGCTGTAACGCCAGCCGCCTTCGTCGTTCCGGAAGAAAAATCAAAACCCATCACCATCCCGAAATTCGATAAACCGCCAACGATCGACGGCAAGCTCGATGAAGAAATCTGGCAGAAGGCCGCAGTACTGAAAGACTTCTATCAAATTCAACCAGGCGACAACACTCCACCTTCAAAACCGACGGAAGTGCTCATTGGGTTCGATCCGAAGTTTCTCTATATCGCATTCAAAGCCACAGACGACCCCGACAAGGTCCGCGCCACAGTCGCGAAGCGCGACAATATTTTTCAGGACGACTACGTCGGCTTTATGCTCGATACGTTCAACGACAAACGTAAAGCCTTCGAAGTTTTCTTCAATCCACTTGGAATTCAGGGCGACGGCATCATCACTGAAGGACGTGGTGAAGACTTCAGCGTCGACCTATTGATGGAATCCAAAGGCATCATTCACGAAACCGGCTTCAACGTTGAGATCGCAATTCCGTTCAAGTCACTACGATTCGAAGCAGGCAAAGGAAAACTGTGGGGCGCGCATTTCTTTCGGCGCATCAAGCGTCTGGAGAATGAGCTAGATTCGTGGATGCCTTTTTCACGCAGCATCGACAGCAATCTCAGCCAGGCAGGACATCTCACGGGACTCGAAGGGATTTCCGTCGAACGCACGATCGAGTTGATTCCGAGTGTGACCGTTTCGCAGAACAGTCGCTTTGTTCCGTCTTTCGGTGGCATTCCGCGCGTCAGCGATCCGGGCCGCATTGTTAATGAGCCGGTCGGTCTAGATCTAGGCTTGACCGCGAAGTTGATTCCGAGTTCGGCCGTCACAGTTGATCTGGCAATCAATCCTGACTTTGCTCAGGTTGAAGCGGATCAGCTTGTTGTAACCGCGAACCAGCGTTTCCCGATTTTCTTTCCCGAGAAGCGACCCTTCTTTCTCGAGGGCATCGACATTTTTCAGACGCCGATCACTGCTGTTCATACGCGCGCGATCGTCGATCCTGACGTAGCAGTGAAGACGACCGGGAAGATGGGCCGCAACACGTTTGGATTGATGGTTGCGAGTGACAATGGACCAGGGAATTTGAATGCCGACGATCGCGGCAACTTGAATGCGTGTATCGATCGTCGTGCACTCGATCCACGCGTTGTCTGCAACAACGAACGCTTCCTTGATAAGAACGCATATATCGGTGTACTGCGACTCAAACGCGACGTTGGTAAGGAAAACTCGATCGGCATGATCGCCACGAGTTACAACTTTATCGACAAACACAATCAGGTTTTGGGAATCGACGGTCGCTTTCGTCTGGACAAACAGACCACGCTGAGTTTCCAGACTCTGGGAACGTCGTCGCGCAACTTCTTCTTCGATCCGAACGACGGCGAAACGCGCTATCGAACAGGGAACGGCTTTGGGTATTCCACCAGCTATAACGTTTCGGGTCGTAACTGGGGTTGGGAATTCTACGGCGAAGGTTTCACGCGGGACTATCGTGCGGACGTTGGTTTCTTCCAGCGCACAAATTCAAACTTCAACTACGGCTTTCTTCGTTACAACTCGGATCCTGATACGAAGAAAAAGATCATCTCCTATCACGTTCATACCCTTACTCATTTTGATTACGACTGGCAGGGCCGGATGTACACGTGGGAATCGGAGAACCTGGTCGAGTTGCAGTTGCCGCGCAACAGTTGGGTAGGCATGTGGTGGGAGCCTGGATATGAGCGGCTATTTGATCATGAGTTTGGCGCGACGCGCGAAGCCAAGCCGTGCAATCCTTTCGCGGTCGCGAACAAGTGTGCCTTCTACGGCGAGAGCAATGAGCGTTCTTCAAACAAGCAACACCTTTCGTTTTATGCGGGCTCGAGCTACAGCAAGAAGATCCAGTTCAATGGGCAGGTGACTCAACGTTGGGGTCACTTCGATCTCGACTTTGGCAACGGCGACAAGTATCCGCGAGTAAGCCCTGCGGCTTTGGCGTTGGGCCAGTTGGCGCCTTTGGATCCGGGTCGTGGCAGTTTGCTTCAGTTCAACGGCAGTGTCACTTATCAGCCAACGAATGAGCTACGCACGTCGTTCAGTATCAACTCGCAGCGACTGCGACGTTACGACACCGGCCGGATCGCCTACAGAATTAACATCATGACTCTTCGGGGCACGTATCAATTCACTAAAGCGACCTTCGCGCGGCTGATTCTCGACTACAACACGCTCAATTCGCGGTTGCGATCGCAGGCGTTGCTAGGCTGGACGCCCAGTCCCGGCACTGCGTTCTACGCTGGTTATAACGACGATCTGAACTACGACGGCCGTCATCCATTCACGACCCAACTCGTCCCCGGTTTCCGTCGCAACTCGCGCACCTTCTTTATCAAGGCGTCATACCTGATCCGCAAGGGGTTCTAAACTCCAAACTGGCAAGGGTCTCAACGCCGAAGGCGTTCGCTATTTTCAGCCCAGGGTTCGAGCGTAGCGAGAACCCTGGGTTTGTTATTTACATTGAAACTAAACCCTGAAAGGGTTCCTCGCTCGGCGAACCCTTTCAGGGTTTAGTTGAAGATTTGGGGTTCATAACCCAGGGTTGTCGCTGCGCTCCAACCCTGGGCTGAAATTAGCCAACGCCTTCGGCGTTAAATCGCAGCGCGTGGCTTCAACCAAAGCTACAATTGCTTTACGTATCTTTACATAACTTTACATAGATCATTTGGGTCCTTGGTGTCCTCTATATGTGGCGCGTGATAAACTGCACACGATGTTTCAGAGTCGGATTCCTTTACTAGGAGTGTCGCTGATACTGGCGGCGCTTTTTTTGACTTCGTGTAAGGGTGATTACCAGGCGTCGCAACGACAAGGCCGTCCCGACGCGAAAACTCCCCGCAAGGTCAAAACTACGGCCGTTGCCGAAACTCCTTTCGGCGAAACAGTAACCGCCAACGGCACGCTCGCCGCATACGATCAAACAACAGTTAGCGTTAAGGTCCCCGGACGCGTGCGCACGATCTCAGTCGATCTCGGCAGCGTCGTTTCGCGTGGACAAACGATCGCTGTGGTCGACTCTGAAGATTATCGACTCCGAGTGCAGCAAGCAGAAGCTTCGTTGGCCCAGGCACGCGCACGTTTAGGCCTCGCGCCGG
This sequence comes from Pyrinomonadaceae bacterium, assembly GCA_035758935.1. Classification (GTDB taxonomy): domain Bacteria; phylum Acidobacteriota; class Blastocatellia; order Pyrinomonadales; family Pyrinomonadaceae; genus PSRF01. The sequence continues at coordinate 3,271 of DASTVU010000631.1, forward strand.
AGGGAACCGACGATCGCGTCGATCCGGAAAAGACTGCGACTGTGCGACAGGCTCGCGCGGTTCTCGATGAAGCCCGTTTCGCCCGCGACCGCGCCGCGCGGCTGGTTGAACAAGGAATAATTGCGAAAGCGGAGTTTGATACGGCCACGGCAAATTTCAAAGTTGCCGAAGGACGATATCAGGATGCATACGAAGAGATTCGCAACCGGCAGGGCATATTGGCGCAGCGACGATCGGAGCTGTCGCTTGCCCGCCAACAGTTGAAAGACACAGCAGTCATCGCGCCGCTTGATGGCATCGTTCAGGAGAAGAAGACGAGTGTTGGTGAGTATCTCGCGGCCGGAGCGCCCGTTGTGGACATCGTCAAAATGGATCCGCTGCGATTACAAGCACAGATACCGGAGCGCGAATCGCACACCGTGCGCACTGGTCAGGATGTCCGTGTGACGGTCGAGGGGGATCAGACAGTCTATCTCGGCAAGATAATGCGACTCAGTCCCGTGATCGCGGAACAGAACCGCGTGCTGATGGTGGAAGCCGACGTGCGAAATAATGGAAAGCTTCGTCCCGGTTCGTTTGCACATGCGGAAATCGTCACCAACGATGCGAAGATGGCAGTGACTGTTCCGAATAATGCGATCGTGACTTTTGCCGGCATCGAAAAAGTGATTGTGGTTCAGAATGGAAAAGCGTTGGAGAAGCCGATCACAACTGGGCGTCGCAATGCTGAATTCACAGAGATTGTGTCCGGAATTAGTGTCGGGGAAAAAGTCGTGATCGATCCGGGCAACCTGCAATCAGGACAGCCTGTCGAAGTAGAAGAATAGCTATTGGTCTTTGTACTTGGTTCTTTGTACTTTGTTTTTGATGAGCAAAGACCATGATCAAAGACTCAGGCACAAAGAACAAAAAACTAAGCCCAAAGCACAAAATTGCAAAAGCTAGCCGAAATCTGTATCCGCCGACCCGTTTTCGCGACAATGATCGTTTTGTCGCTGGTTGTGGTGGGCGCGGCTGGGTTCTTTAGGCTTGGCGTCGATCGTTTTCCTTCAGTTGACCTGCCTACAGTTTCAGTTCGCGTTGGACTTCCGGGCGCGGCGCCAGAAGAAGTTGAATCCTTAGTCACACAACAACTCGAAGAAGTAATCAACACTGTCGACGGAATCAGCGAATTGCGTTCCGTCTCGTCACAGGGCAGCGCAATTGTAATTGCGACTTTCAAACTCGATCGCAATCTCGAATCAGCAGCACAGGACGTGCGCGATCGAGTAAACACGCTCGGGCGACGTCTTCCGGAAGACGCGACGCCTCCAGTCGTTCAGAAATTTGATAACGACAGCACGCCCGTTCTAACCATCGCACTTTCTGCTGATCGTTCATTACGAGAATTAACAGAACTCGCAGACAAAACCGTGCGCGTGCAGTTGGAGCGCATTGGGGGCGTAGGTGAAGTCCGCGTGGTCGGTGGTCTCGATCGTGCAATCAACGTTTGGATCGACGCCGAGCGACTCGCCGCTTACCAGATTTCAATCTCTCAAATCAGACAAGCTCTCGAACGTCAGAACGCAGACGTGCCGGGCGGCAACGTAACTACCGGCAAAGAAGAGCTGACTCTTCGCACACTCGGAAGATTTACCGATCCACGCCAGTTTGATGAACTTGTGATCGCGAATGTTAACGGCTCGCCCGTCAAACTGCGCGACGTTGGACGCGTTGAAGACGGCACAAAGGAACAGCGATCGTTCTCCCGGCTTAATGGCGTTCCGACCGTTTCACTCGAAATCAGACGTCAGTCAGGTGCGAACACGGTTGAAGTTATCAATGGTCTGAAAACCGCTTTGCCGCGTGTTAGTGCGCAACTTCCCGAGGACGTCAAGGTCGAAATCATTCGCGATCAGTCCCGATACATCGAAGCCGCACTTCACGAAATTCAGACGCACCTCGTCCTTGGCAGTATTCTCGCGAGTCTCGTGGTGCTGCTGTTTATGCGTTCGTGGCGCTCGACGTTGATTGCCGCGGTTGCGATCCCTTGTTCGGTGATCTCGACGTTCGGCATGATGAAGGCACTCAACTTCACACTCAACAGCGTCACGATGCTCGCTCTCGTGTTGATGGTGGGTGTGGTGATCGACGACGCGATCGTCGTGCTCGAAAACATCTTTCGTTTCGTCGAGGAGAAAGGCATTCCGCCGTTTCAGGCGGCAATCGAGGGCACGAAAGAGATCGGTCTCGCCGTTATGGCGACGACGCTGTCGCTGCTGGCGGTGTTTCTGCCTGTTGGTTTCATGGGCGGCATCGTCGGTCGATTCATGTCGTCGTTTGGTTTGACGGCGTCATTTGCGATCGCCGTGTCGCTGCTGGTGTCGTTCACGCTGACGCCGATGCTCGCCGCGCGTTTGATCCGGCGCAGCGACGACGCCAAGGAACGCGCGCTGGAACGGCACACGGAGCCGGCCGATCACGGTTCGAAGCAATCGCGCTTTTATCGTCCCATCGATCGCACTTACACGAAAATGTTGAGCTGGTCCATGGCGCATCGTTGGGCCATCGTCGTGGCTTGCGTGGTGGTTATCGCGAGCATCGTTCCGTTGTTCATGTTCGTCGGCAAAAACTTCCTCCCGGTCGACGACCAGGCGCAGTTTGAGATCAACG
>DASTVU010000632.1:0-3675 GCA_035758935.1 Pyrinomonadaceae bacterium
GGCAGTTCCTTCTCGGTCTTGATAATCGAGCCATCGATTGCGTTCACCCAGACGTGAGATGCACCCGGAGTGTTTTCGTCCGCGATGATGACGTGATAGAACACCACTCCATCTGTGGCTAACTTACCGGGTTTTTCCCAGCCTTTTGCATCGAGTGTGCAAAGCAAAACTTTTCCAGGCTGCTGACTCGTCGCGATCTGGATCGCCTGATCCATATTAACCTTCGCGAGGCGAATGAGTGCGGCCTGTTTGATTTCACGCATTTCCATTTCCACTCGCTGTTTGCGCTCGACCTCTTCGCGAAACGCCGGATCCTGCGCCATCTTCATTTTTAGTTCGTCCATTTCGTTCGCGCGACGCATTTTTGTCTCAAGGACTTCTTTCTCTCTTTGCTTCTCCTGTACTGCTGGATCTTGCGCGTTTGTCTCGACATCGAAGCGCATTGCGAAAGCCGTGGCAGCAATAGACGGCACAGCGATCAGTAACGCAACTCCCACCAGCAACAACTTCTTCCAGCGTGTATGCAAATTGGGTTTCTTTAACAACGACATGATACGGGCCTCCAGGATGTCAGCATCAGCGATGCCTACGGTTGTAGTAACGGAGAGACGACGCAGAGGGGACGCGGAGCCGGCCAGTCTTACAAGCGAACGAGCGTAAACTTCGGCATTCAAAATGTGCTCCGCAACAAGCTCGTCGCAACAAAGCTCACGGGTCTGTTTAACCCGTCGTCTTAACAAAGCTGCCGCAGGATGAAACGAAATGGGAATGAAGAGTAGTTCATAGAAAAGATTGAGCACGTAGTCACGCCGGGCAACATGAATGAATTCATGCCCAATCGCCGAAGTCAGCAGATCAATATTGCCTTCGCGCAGAAGCGAGTCAGGCAAAATGATGACTGGATGAGCAAGGCCGATCGTGACCGGAACCGGCAACGTCTCCGAGCGAAACACTTTGACCGCACCTGAGCGCGTGCCAAATTCGAGCTCACAACGATTGATCACTGCTGCGACTCGATCGTCTGGCTCGAGTTCGACAGCGTCGCGTTTTATGCTTCGCGTAGTTGCCCACGCCTGGACCAGCTTGAAGATGCGAAACAAAAGAAATCCAAAATAGATTACGAGTAGCGAGAGTCCAAGTGTTTGATTCAGAAGAAATGTGGACGGCAGTGCGGTTGTGGTGCCGGAAAGGTTTGGCACCGGTTCTTGAGAGAGCGGTGAAATACTTTCCGTGACGAACGGCACTGCCGGAATCGTTTGAGTCGGAGTGTCGAACAGCGTCTGCGACGACGTGAATGCGGGAACAAGAAACGCAAGACAAAGAGCACTCACCCAAACCCAATGTTGATAACGCACGACGGAATTGCGCAGCAGCCACGAGCCGAGCGAGGCAAGCGCGGCGATGAGCGCGATTTGCCAGCACGCATTCAACAGAAAGGTCAGCAACAGTTGGCTATTCATGCGTCTCGGCTCCCTTCTCTTTTGCTTCGTCGATTAACTTTTGCAGGCGCGCGAGTTTTTCAGGCGTGAGGTGCTTGGTTTCCACCAGACTCATCACGAGACTTTCAGCCGAACCGCCAAAGAGTCGATCGACAACGTCCTTAACGTGTTTGCCGACGACCTGTTTGCGGCTCACGGCCGGTTTGTAGAAGTACGCGCGGTTTTTAAGCGTGCGTTTGGCTTTGCCTTTGCGCTCGAGAATGTTGAGCATGGTTTGGACAGTGGTATAAGCAAGGTCACGTTTCAGTTTTTGCTGCACTGTCTGCACGTTTGCCGGGCCGGTTTCCCAGAGGACGTGCATGATTTCGAGTTCGAGCGGAGTTAGATTCTCAGTCTTCGGTCGCGCCATACTGTCTCCTAAGTTTTTAGGAGTATAGAGACGCTGCAGGGACGTGTCAACTAATTTCTTAGGAGTTTGTTTAAGCCACGGATTACACGGATTATCATGTAGAATCCGAACTAGCGTGAAGAAGCAGACCCTCATCCACATACTCATCTACGGCCTGTGCGGTGGAATCCTGATTGTAGCGCTCAGGATGATCGAGTTTCGCTTTCTGATCGTCGAACACTCGATCGAGATCTACGGCGGCCTCATCGCCGCACTCTTTGCCGGTGTCGGCATCTGGCTTGGACTAAAACTGACCCGCAAGAAGGAAGTTCTAATCGTTAAGGAAGTTCAGGTCCCTGCCCCCTCCCCCTTCTCTCTAAATGAACAGCGACTGAAGGACCTCGGCATCACGAAACGCGAACTGGAAATCCTCGAACTGATCGCCCAGGGAATGTCGAACCGTGAAATTGCAGAGAAACTCTTCGTCAGCGAAAACACGGTCAAGACTCACTCGAGCCGTCTGTTAGATAAGCTAAGCGCCAAACGCCGCACACAAGCCGTACAGATCGCCAAAGAAATGGGGCTGATTCCCTAATCAGAAAGTAGTATTTTCAACGTAAACACGCAGAATCACTCGAAAGTATGACGACAATTCAAAGCTTCGAACGTAGATTGCGCCGGAAGTTTTCAAATCAGTGAGGAGAAAGTTGTCATGAAACGAATTGTATTGACCTTCGGTTTAATCTCGGGCGCGATCTTGGCCGCAATGATGGTAGCCACGATTCCATTTGTCGATCAGATCGGCTTCGACCGCAGCATGATTATCGGCTACACCACCATGGTGCTGGCCTTTCTTTTGGTGTTCTTTGGCATCCGGTCTTATCGAGAGACGATCGGTAAAGGACAAATCAGTTTCTTGAGAGCGTTGGGCGTCGGTCTTTTAATAGTTACTGTCGCCACACTCTGTTACGTCGTCACGTGGGAAATTATCTACCATAACTTTTTCCCCGATTTTGGCGACAAATACCTGGCTTACGGGATAGAGCAGGTAAGAACTTCCGGTAAGTCGCCTCAGGAAATCGAAAACGAAATCGAGTACATGAGAAGAATGATGGGCCTTTACAACAGCAGTGTCTTATTCAGTGCTGCAGTCACCTTCCTGGAGCCCCTTCCGGTCGGACTGCCGGTGTCGTTCATCTCCGCCTTAATTCTTAGAAAACGCAGGCGGGAGCAACAGGATTTACAGGACGTGCATAATGCAGTAAAAGAAACTTCAGTAAATCCTGTCTAAACACTGAGGGACATCTGGATGCTCCTACGGTTTGTCTGCGCGCTTCTCTGTCTGCTGTCCTTATTTAATTACGCAACTCACGCCCAGCGAACCGGGAGCGATCTGTTTCAGGGCATGAAGTGGCGGATGATCGGGCCGTTCCGGGCGGGCCGGACAGTCGGAGCGACCGGTGTCCCAGGTCAACCAAACGTCTTTTATATTGGAGTCAACAACGGCGGCGTCTGGAAGACGACGGATTACGGACAGACGTGGAAACCGATTTTTGACGACCAGCCAACGGGATCGATCGGCGCACTCGCCGTGGCGCCTTCCCAACCCGAAACGATCTACGTCGGCAGTGGCGAAGGACTACAGCGGCCCGATCTCTCTACCGGTGATGGTATTTACAAATCTACTGACGGCGGCAAGACGTGGCGACATCTCGGATTGCGCAACGCACAACAAATCGGTGCAATCCTCGTCGATCCGCGCGATCCGAATCTCGTCTACGTCGCAGCACTTGGTCATCCCTACGGCGCAAACGAAGAGCGCGGAATCTTTCGCTCTACAGACGGCGG
>DASTVU010000633.1:0-6540 GCA_035758935.1 Pyrinomonadaceae bacterium
AGCAATCGCCGGATCGCAGTGCGTAGCGCCACACTGCCTTCACCAATCGTTATCTTTCCGCTCATGTCAAGAACGGTTACATCTCCGGCTTGACGCTCGTTGATATTCAACTCAGCCATTTCAGAAATCTCCTTTATGCAAATGCGAATTAACGTCGCTTGAGCATGCGCACTGTTGTACCACCGCCGGGTCTGATCGACCAGTCGACTTCGTCCATAAAACTGCGCATGAAAAAGATGCCTCGGCCAGAGGTTTTTAAGATGTTCTCTTGGGCTGTTGGATCTGGGACTGCCTCAGGATTAAACCCTGGCCCCTGGTCGTGCACGCTGATTTCAACAGCGTCAGGCGAGCTCTTCAAAATGATGTCTACGGTTTTTTCCTCATCTTGACGATTGCCATGAAGCACTGCGTTGGTCACAGCCTCGCGCACAGCCATGTCAATTCCAAACGCAGCATCATCACTGATGCCTGAACGGCCAACAAATTCGGCAACCGCGGCGGCCGCGGTGGCAACCGTGTCAATGCGGCTGGGCAAACTTAGCTCGGTCGTTTCTCCGGTCACAACCTTTGTGCATGACCTCTCCGAAAGCCACTGCGCGAGGACTCTGGCTGCTTTCTAATACAAACCAACAGACTTATCAGGAGTTCGACGGTGTAACATGCTGAGCGCAGCGCTGTCAAGAAACGAGCTAGTCGAAGCAGTCCTATTTCTTCTACTCAATAAAGCCAAGACTCTTCACTGCGCGATCGAGTTCTTCCAAATTGAGTGGTTTGCTGAGATAAATATTGCAACCGGTTTCCAGCGCGGCTTCTTCCATGCCATAAACGTCGTAGGCGGTGATGGCAATGATTGGTGTTTGGCGGTCGGCCTTGCCTTCGAGCTTGCGGAAGCTCCTGATGGTTTCCAAACCATCAAGAACCGGCATGTTCAGATCGATGACGAGCAGACTCGGCCGGTAGAGCCGCGCCAGGTCAAGTGCCTGTTGACCGTCTTCGGCTTCATAAACGCGGTACCCTTTCAATTCAAAGGCACGCTTGAGCATAATGCGGGTGTCGAACGAGTCTTCGGCAACCAGTACAGTCGGATAGAGTATCGCAGACACAGCGTCGTATTCCGGGACCACTCCCTGAGCTTGAGTGAACATTGTATTCCGGGGGATCCCGCACTGAGGGGAAATTGCGATAGCAGGACTGCATGTTTATAGCATATCCAGGGCTCTTATGTCCCAATCGCGCAACTAAGTTGACATTATGAGACTAATTTCGGCACGTTCAATCAACGGTCGATTACGGTTACCGGGCGATAAATCCATCTCTCACCGGGCAGCCCTAATTGCAGCTCTGGCCCGGGGTGGCTCAGAGATTTCAAACTTCTCGACAGCGCGGGATTGCGCGTCAACTCTTGGATGCTTGCGCTCGCTCGGCGTTTCAATCGAACACAAAAACGGCAAAATTGTTTTTGCGGGAAGTCAGGAGTTGAGTGCACCGCGCGAGCCGTTAGATTGCGGAAATAGTGGATCAACTTTGCGCATCCTTGCGGGAGTTTTAGCTGGCTATGATTTCACTGCGGAACTCATTGGAGACGAATCGCTCAGCTCCCGGCCCATGCGCCGAATCATCGAACCGCTCGAGTTGATGGGAGCGAGGATTGAATCGAGTAGTGGGAAGGCGCCGTTGAAGGTGCGCGGTGCGAGAAACCTGAGTCCGATCACGTACAAGCTTCCGGTTGCGAGTGCGCAGGTTAAATCTGCGATTCTGTTTGCCGGATTAAATGCTGAAGGTCGAACGACGGTGATCGAAACCACGCAGTCTCGCGATCACACCGAACGTCTCTTCAACGGTTTCGGAGTTCCAGTAACAACTAACTCGGATCTTTCAGTAATGCTCGATGGTCCAGCACGTTTCACCGGTGGCTCAATCACGATTCCGGGAGATGTCTCATCAGCGGCATACTTCGTAGCCGCGGCGATGCTGCTGCCTGACTCGCAATTGACAATTGAAGGTGTGGGGTTAAATCCCACGCGCGCGGCGTTTCTCTCGGTGCTTAGTTCGTGGGGTGCAGACATCGCAACGACAGACGTACAAACTGAACGCAACGAACCGTACGGAACAATCAATGTCCGTGGCGGGATTACCGGAAATGCCAAAGAGTCTGAACGAACGCTGGACCAATCGATGATCCCGTCCTTGATCGATGAACTGCCGTTACTCGCCGTTGTTGGTTCGCAGATTGACGGTGGAATTCGGATTCGCGACGCAGGTGAGTTAAGACTGAAGGAAAGTGATCGACTCGCGACAACTGCTGCAAACCTGCGTGCGATGGGCGCTGAAGTTGAAGAGTTTCCAGACGGCCTTTCGGTCTCCGGACCAACGCAACTGCACGGCGCATTGATCGATTCACACGGCGATCACCGGATCGCGATGGCTTTCTCCGTAGCAGCTCTGCTCGCAAAAGGCGAAACCGAAATCTCAGGCGCCGAATGCGTCGCCATCTCATTTCCCGAGTTCTTCCCACTGCTCGAATCAGTTGTCGAAAGATGAAAACGATCGTGATCACCGGTTTCATGGGTTGCGGCAAGAGTAAAGTGGCTCGCGAGCTGGCGTTGCGTCTCAATTTCCCGATGATCGACCTCGACGATCGAATCACAACACGTGAAGGACGGACTCCCGCACAGTTGATCACCGAAGACAGCGAACCCGCCTTTCGCGCGATCGAGACGAAGATGTTGCGAGAACTCTTAGGAACCGCCGAGGCAAGTGTTATCGCACTTGGCGGCGGCGCGTGGATTGAAAGTGCAAACCGTGATCTGATCGATCAGTACGGTTGTGTAAGCGTTTGGCTGGATGCTCCGTTTGCAGTTTGCTGGGAAAGGATTTCAGCCTCCGCTGACGAACGCCCACTCGGAAAAACGATCGAGCAGGCCGAAGCTCGTTACAATCTCCGTAAACCGATTTACGCCCTGGCAAAGATTCATATTCCAGTCGTCGGCTTGGAGACCCTGGACCAACTTGTCTCAAATATCGAGGCCCGAATCGACGGGTCCACAGATTACACAGATTAGCGAGAATCTGTGTAATCTGTGGATAACCCCCTCTCAGAACTTATACTTCAACGCAAACTGCATCTGTCGCGAGGATCCTGAATCGCCGGTCGGGAAGCGAGTGTTGGTGATCACGCCAAACGCCGTGCTACCAACCTGCGCTGTCCGTCCGGGTTGTCCGAAGTTGGCGTGATTGAACACGTCAAAGACTTCCCAACGGAATTCGATCATCTGTCGCTCACTCAACTTGGTACGCTTAATAAGCGACAAGTCCGTGTTGTGGAAGCTCGGTCCGATGATTACGTTTCGTCCCATGCTGCCGAAGTGGTAAATGGTCTTTCCACCAATAAACTGCACCGGCAACACTACGGTCGAGCCTGACGGGCATGAACCGCCCGGCCGCGGATCGCAAACGAGGTTTGGAAACCACTGCACACCGATCCCGGTCGGCGCCGCCGTGGGCGAAATCGTGACCGGTCCCGTAACATCAGGACGAAGCGTGGCAAGACCCGTCAACGAGTTTGCGTTCGCAGCGGGTATATTCGCGCCGATTGCTCCGGCATTACCTGCCAGCAACGTCACTGGATTTCCGCTCTGCGATTGTTCGATGAACGAGAACTGCCATCCCTCTTTCAATTGATTCCCTTTGAACGGCAGTTCGTATAACCCGCTAATCACAAATCGATGACGCACGTCGAAGTCTGACAATCCGCGATCGCCGCGCAGGTTATAGCTGTCCTGGACCGTCACGCCTTGCGAGCTTTGCGAGTTGTAATCGATCGATTTCGAGAAGGTGTAAGACGCATTGAACTGAAGCCCTTTGCCCATTCGCTTGTTTGCGGTGACCCAAAGAGCGTTGTAGTTCGAATTGCCCGTACCTTCGCGGAAGGTGATGTTCAAAAGCGGCTTTCCTGGTTCGATTGGGCTGCTCGCTGATAACGTCGGGAATCGGCGCACCGGATTGAGCGCGGCGTTCAAAAACGTTTGATTCAGGTTCCGGGTGAGGCGCAGGTGCGTACCCTTCGATCCATAGTAACCAACTGTTACTGCCAATCCTTGTTGGAGCTCTCGTTGCACGTTCAAGTTCCACGATTGGATGTACGCGTTATCAAATTCAGGATCAGAGGAGCTCGGCGACACTGTCGTGCCCGGTACAGCGTTACAACCAACAGAACAGGCAGCGTTGGAGAGTTGCGTTGTTGTATTCGCCGGCAACGCTACAGCAGTCGCAAACGGCGGGTTCGTCGCGTTACCTGTTACGAGGTTGGTAACCGGTTGGTCAGCCAAAATCGCGTAGGCGCCGCGGATTGAAGTTTTTCCATCCTTGAATGGATCCCAGGCAAAACCGAGTCGTGGTTGAAAGTTTTTTGAGTTCGTATGGTAGACCGGAGCGACACCGTTATTGACTCGCACGAGGGAATTGATTTCCGGTACATAATCGACGAATTTGTCGAACCGTTCGGTCGGAGACATTAACCAGTCGTAACGGAAGCCCAGCTCAAATGTTAGATTGGGCCTCACCTTCCAGTTGTCCTGAACAAAGACTCCCAATGCGCCCTGCGCGATCGCCGAGGAAACGTCGCCCAGCGTGACTGCGAAAGTATTTGCAGTGCCGTTGAGAAACGCAGCCATGTTTGCGAACGCGAAGTTTCCGGTGTCTTTAGTGCTGTTGTTGTTGTAGAAACGCCGCCATTCACCGCCGAACCTGAAAGAGTGGTTACCGCGCAGATAGCTCAACGTATCAGACACGACGTACGTAGTGTCCGAGCGCCCCTGCGGGAAGCCGGCCGGACCGCCGAAGTTCAAACCGGTTCCGGTAATCGCCAGCTGCGGTAATCCGATCGGCTCCGTAACGCCGTTCTTGATGCCAAAGTCGAGCGGATTCAGTCGCGCATTCGGCGTGAACGAGATGTGGATTCGGTTGAAACCAAACCGCGCTTCATTGACGACAGCAGAACCGAAGGTGTGTGTTTCGTTGAGCGTAAATATCTGCCGGCGAGATTGGCGGGTGTCGCCAAAACCCGGGATAGAGTTTCCCTGGAGCGTGGGCTCGCCGCGCTCGTCGCGTTGAATTGCGTAATAACCATGCAGGCGATCGTTAACGCCGAGGTTATGGTTGAGGTCCATAGTCCATTGATCGATATTCACGGGCGCCGTAGCTGAACCGGCAAACCCGCTTGTGCCCACGTTTGGAAGTGGAATTAACGGCAGCAGTGCCTTTATTACCGGATCCGTGACTGCCGCGCGCTGCGCAGCGGTAGGGACAGTCACACCTGCGATCGATAGGCCTTGTCGTTGTCGTAAGCCTTCATAACTGAAGAAAAAGAACGTTTTGTTCTGACCCTTGTAACCAAACCGCGGACCGCCCTCACCGAAATGCGGCAGGTTCAAGGGTCCGCCAAGATTGAATCCAAATTGGTTTCGTTTGAAGGGGGCGGGCTGACTGGTGCGCTCGAAGAAATTGCGAGCGTCGAAGAAGTCGTTGCGCAGAAACTCAAAAAGCTCACCGTGATAATCGTTCGATCCCGAACGCGTGGCGATGTTCACAATCGCGCCGGAGTTGCGGCCGTATTCAGCACTGAACGTTGAGTTGTCAGCCTTGAACTCCTGAACCGTGTTGATTGATGGCTGAAACGTGATCTGGTTTTGAACCATGTCGTTGAGATTGATGCCGTTAATCATGAAGTTCACGGTGTCTTCGCGATTGCCGGCAGTGTTAATGGCAAAAGAGCCCTGACCGCGCAGGGGCGCTGTCAGGAACCCATTTTGTGGTGGGGTGACGGAACCGGGAATCAGCAGGCCGAGGTCCACGAAGTGCCGGCCGTTCAGTGGAATCTCCTGGACTGTTCGCTGGTTGATGACTGTGCCTACGGAAGTGGTTGAGGTCTCGATAACGGGAACGTCCGAAGAGACCAGCACCTGCTCAGAGATGGCGCCCACGTCCATCTGAAAATTCTGAACGACTGTTTTGGCGACCTCCAGAGTCACCTGATCGGCAAGTCCTGTTTTGAAACCCTGAAGTCTAACCTCGATGCTGTAGACGCCCACCGGCAAGGCAGCCACCTGATAAATGCCACTACTGTCGGTTTGGGTAGTGCGTTCAGCAGAGGTACTTCTGTTTCTGACGACCACAGTCGCATTCGGCAACACGTCGCCCTTGGAGTCGGTGACGGTGCCCTGGACTGTTGCGGTTGATTGGGCCAATGCTGAGGAAGTCGCAAGGAGAGCGGCTACAAGCACTAAGAAAATAACGATTCTTTTGCTGAGCATGTTAACCTCCAAAAAAAGGATGGGCGATTAGCTAGGGAAGGTGAAATAACCTCCTAAGCAATGGGAATGCCGTGGGTGTGGCCCAAGAGCAGTGAAATTTCCTAAGGAATTTGCACTTCGCGGATCAGTCGCGATCCAAAAACAACAAGGCCGATCCGAAAATGCAGCGTCCCTTAAACTGAGCGCCACCTTGGAGTGCGCCAACTTGTTGGCGCTTTGGTAAACCATC
>DASTVU010000634.1:0-5805 GCA_035758935.1 Pyrinomonadaceae bacterium
GGCCTGACGCCGCTTTGTTATCTAAGACGCTTGATCGAGGCCAAAGCGGCGTCAGGCCGCCGCACTCCAAGGTGTAGCTCTACTTCTGACTCGCCCGATCCACGATCCGCAATAGCGTTCTCACCGCGATTCCAGTTGGTCCCTTCGATCGATAAGGCTTGGCATCATCGCCCCAGGCAGTTCCTGCGATATCCAGGTGTGCCCAGGAAAGTCCATCCGCAAATTCCTTTAGAAACGCAGCAGCCGTAATTGTTCCCGCTTTTCGGCCGCCGACATTCTTAATATCGGCAATGTCTGACTTGATCTGCTTCGTATATTCCTTGTCGAGCGGTAGCTGCCAGAACTTCTCGCCCACTTCCCTTCCAGCCGTAATAATCTCGTCGATCAGTTCCTGATCGGTTCCCAGCACCGCTGCATTTACATCGCCAAGGGCAATTGAGACCGCGCCAGTCAGTGTCGCCATATCAATTACTTTTGTTGCACCCAATTTTTTCGCATAGGCGATTGCATCGGCGAGAATCAGCCGGCCTTCAGCATCGGTGTTGATGATCTCGATGGTCTTGCCGGTCATTGCCTTCACAACATCGCCAGGCTTGGTCGCTTTACCCGAAGGCAGATTTTCAGTACATGGCGCTACACCCAAGATCGGAATTGGCGGTTTCAGTTGCGCGATCGCACGCATGGCTCCCATGACGGTCGCGCCACCAGTCATGTCGTACTTCATCAACTCCATATTCTCGCCTGGCTTGAGCGAAATGCCGCCGGAATCGAAGGTGACGCCTTTGCCGACAAAAGCAAGTAACTCTTGATTGTCAGCAGGTGGATTTGGCGGCGTGTACTTCAAAATGATCAGTTTCGCAGGCTGGTCCGAACCACGCGTCACACTCAACAACGAGCCCATTCCCTCTTGTTCCATTCGGGCCTCGTCAAGTACGTCGATACTCAAACCAAATTCGTTGGCGATGTCGCGAGCTCTTTCCGCCATATCGGTCGGCGTCATGTAGGCGCCCGGCTCGTTTGCAAGGTCGCGAGTAAAATTCACCGACTCGCCGACAATCGCCCCAGCGTGAACGCCACGCTGCAAAGCATCTTCATCCGCGCCCTCAACTACGACCACTAAACGGTCGACCTTCTTTTCCTCTTTATCGACCGTGCGATATTTATCAGGATCAAAGAGCGCAATGTATGCACCCTCAACTGCCGTTCGAGCTGTTTCGCCCGCATCACCCGAAGCACGAGGAACGACTGCAATCGACTTCACGTTCTTGCTGCGCAATGAACGGACTGCAGTTCCCGCCATGTGAGAGACCTGTCCACTCTTATAATCGCCAGGCTCGCCTACGCCGACTAACAGTAAGCGACGCGCCTTGAGCTTGTTGTTTCCAACGAGATGGAAGTAAGCGGTTTCGCCTTCTTTACCACTGAACTCGTCGGCGTCGAGTGCAGAACTCACGAGTCCGCCGGAAAGCTCATCGAGCTTCTTTATAAAGCCGTCGTCGGCCTTTTCATTTTTAAAGACGGCAACCGCCAAAGCTTGTGCGTCAAGCTCTTCAATCGGTCCTCGGCTGGCTTCAACTTGCATGGTGAGTCGGTTCTCCTGGGATTGGGATAAATTTCCAATTGCCAATTGCCGATTGCCGAATTTGGTATTAGTGTTTCTCTAAATCGGCAATTGGCAATTGGAAATCGGCAATCACTTGTTTCGTTCTTTGAGTTGCGCTCTCGTCTCGCGCTCGACTGTTCGCTTTAGCTCGGCCTCTCTCTTGTCATACATTTTCTTACCGCGAGCTACCCCAACTTCGATCTTGATTCTGCCGTTTTTTAAGTAGAGCTGAGTGGGAACGAGGGTCATTCCCTGTTTGGCTGTGGCTTCGTCGAGTCGGGCAATCTCACGTTTGTGAAGCAGCAGCTTGCGAGTCCTAAGTGGTTCGTGATTCTCGCGGTTGCCATGAGAATACGGCGAAATGTGTGCATTGAACAACCACGCCTCGCCCTCGCGCACTGAAATGTAGGCTTCCTTCAGTTGTACGCGACCTTCCATGGCACTCTTTACTTCGGTGCCTGTCAATACGAGACCCGCTTCGTATTTATCCGAAATATGATAATTGTGAAAGGCCGCACGGTTGGCCGCCAGTACTTTTTCTGCTTTCACTGCACCACATTCTTCAGGTCGAGTACGTCGTGCCGCGTGATAATGCCGAC
This sequence comes from Pyrinomonadaceae bacterium, assembly GCA_035758935.1. GTDB lineage: Bacteria > Acidobacteriota > Blastocatellia > Pyrinomonadales > Pyrinomonadaceae > PSRF01. The sequence goes on from DASTVU010000634.1 coordinate 2,203, forward strand.
GATCCGGCCGTACTCTTCCACGAGCACTGCCTGACTTGTTTGCAGCCGGCGCGCCACCTCAGAAGAACTGGCATCGACATCAAGAGTTGGAAAACTCGCTTCCATTACTTCGCTCACAGGCGAGTTGAGCAGTTCTCTGTTGCGCACCACTTTCGCGAGCACTCGATTCTCACGCAGCGAACCAACCGCTCTTCCTTCTTCCAAAACCGGCATTTGCGTGACACCGAGCTCGTCCATCTTTTCGAGCGCTGCAGAAACCATGTCCGATGGCGCTACCGAGACTATGGTTTTGGGCGCCTGCGGTTTCTTTGTTCCACTGATTAGACCGGCAGTAATCTTCTGCGGTTCCAACAAGCGTTTTTCTTTTAGCCACTCGTCCGAATGATGCTTGGTTAGATAGTGCTCACCGGTATCGCAAACAATAAAGACTACAACCGCGTTCTCATCGAGATCGCTCGCGACACGCAGTGCGGCTGCGAGATTCGTGCCAGTCGATCCGCCGCAGAAGATTCCCTCCATGCGTCCCAACAGGCGCGACATCTCAAACGACTCTCGATCGGTTACATTGATCACCTCGTCGACGTACTTGATGTGGACGTTAGGTGGCACGATCTCCTGACCGATTCCTTCAACGAGATAAGGAGTCGCTTCCACAATCTTTCCAGTCTCTTTGAAAGTCTTAAAAATCGATCCGTACGGATCGGCGCCAATGATTCTGATACTCGAATCTTTCTCTTTTAAGAAACGGCCGGTTCCCGAGATCGTGCCGCCCGTTCCGAGTCCGGCGACGAAGTGTGTGATCTTGCCGTCAGTCTGGCGCCAGAGTTCCGGTCCAGTGGTCCGGTAATGGGCCTCTGGATTGGCCGTGTTGGAGTATTGATCCGGATAAAACGAATTTGGAGTTTCCGCCGCGATTCGTTTGGCTGTCGAAACGTAGTGATCGGGAGTGCCTGGTTTTGCAGAGACAGGAGTGATGACAACATCCGCTCCGAGTGCTTTCAAATAACGCGACTTCTCGACGGACGCTTTATCGGTCATCACAAAAATGCACTTGTAACCTTTGACCGCTGCCGCAATGGCTAAACCGATGCCGGTATTACCTGAGGTCGCCTCGACTACGGTGCCGCCCGGTTTCAAGATCCCTTCGCGTTCGGCCGCCTCAATCATCGACACGCCGATCCGGTCTTTCACCGAGTACCCGGGGTTGAGATTCTCCATCTTGGCGAATATTTGTGCCTTCGTGTTCCGTGCGAGGCGATTCAGCCTGACAAGGGGCGTATTCCCGATCAAGCCGAGAATGTTTTCCTGGAATTCCATAGAGTCTATATAGCAGACCGCCACAAAAAAGCACAAAAGGGTTAGCCACAAAAAGGCACATAAAGCACAAAAGAGATAGACATAATCCTTTGTGCTTTATGTGCCGCCTTGCGGCTTTAAAATGTTTGGGCCCGGATGCGCTCTCCCCTTCGCATCCGGGCCCTTACAAGGCCACTCATCTTGCAATGTGTGACCGAACCGTTAATTTTTCAAGACTTAGTAACGTCTTCGTCTGTTATCTCTTAGTTTGTACGTGTAGAGCGCTGCTCCACCTCCGCCTAAGAGTGCGCCGATTAGTGCGCCTTTCTTGCCGCCGGCTACTCCGCCGATTACTGCACCTGCACCAACTCCAATGCCCGTGGTCAGTTTGTCGCGATGTCTATCCCAGAATGATCTGTCGCGATCCCAGCGTTGTTCGTACCGTCTTCCATCGTAACGTCTGCTGTATCTCGTCTGCGCTCCAACCGGGAGCGAACTTAACGTCAACACCAACAAACAGAAAATAGTTACTAACCCCTTTTTCATCTTACCGCCTCCGTGCAGCTCTTTTGGCAAGGTGTGTGCCAACATCTGGTTCTTCAGATAACCGCGCTTTTTTGCAGTTTTCTCGATACTCAGGCTAAATATGCTCGCAGAGACGTTAACCATTCCGTGCGCATTCTGTTTGACGAGTAACCTTTTGGGGTAATCTCCTCAGCAAGATACGAGTGGATCAACAATGAAAATACTGGTTCTCAATAATGAGCAGATTCGAGAGCTGCTGCCAATGCGGGAATGCATCCATTTAATGGCCGATGCTCTGGCGGCTCTGGCTCGCGGTGAGGTTTTTCAACCGCTACGTACGATAATTCGTCCGCCCGATGCACGTGGCTTACTTGGATTGATGCCTGCCTATCACACGGGTGAACACGGGGCGTTTGGAATGAAAGCAATCTGCGTCTTTCCTGGGAACCCGGCCAAAGGCAAGGACGCTCATCAAGGCGCTGTGATGTTGTTCAGCCGCGAGACTGGGGAGTTGATGGCCTTGATGAACGCTTCAGAGATCACTGCGACTCGTACGGCAGCCGTGTCGGCAGTGGCAACGCGCTTACTTGCGCGCGAGGATGCACACGAGTTGGCAATTATCGGCGCCGGCGTGCAGGCTCGCACACATCTATTTGCGCTCGATGTTGTGCGTTCAATCAAGCAGGCTCGAGTGGCTTGCAGGAATATTGAACATGCGCAGGAACTCGTGCGCGAGATGCAACCACACTTTTCGTTTCCTATTAAGGCGGTTCATAGTAACGAAGAAGCCGTGCGTGGCGCTGATTTGATTGTCACTGCCACTTCGTCGCAGGAGCCTGTTATTAATAAGGACTGGATCTCTCCGGGCGCTCACGTCAACGCGATTGGCACACATTCTCCCAACTCGCGTGAGATCGATAGCGCCACGATGGCAGTAGCTCGAATCTTCGTCGATCGTCGCGAATCGGCATTGAATGAGTCCGGTGACTATTTGTTGGCAGCAAAAGAAGGACTGATCAACGCCGATAGCATTGTCGGAGAACTTGGAGAACTTTTAATCGGAACCAAGTCTGGTCGCAATTCCGTAAATGAGATCACGCTCTTTAAGTCTCTCGGCCTTGCAATCGAGGATGTTGCTTGCGCCGAGTACCTATATCAAAAGGCCCAGTCCCAGAATTCTGGCACGTGGGTCGACTTGTAAAAGACGAGGACACACTTATGAGTCAGGAATTCATTGATGCTGCGGCGCAGGGCGACGTCGCAAAAGTGAAGGAAATGCTCCAGGCTGATCCGTCGCTGGCACAGTCGAGAGATGAGAATGGCTTGTCTGTAATATTGAAGGCGACTTATTACGGCAAGCGTGATGTGGTTGAAGCGCTGCTTGCTTCGGGTGTTCAGCTAAACTTGTTCGAAGCCGCAGCCACCGGACAGACTGATCGCGTCCGTGCATTAATCGAGGAAGATCCTGCCGTCGTTAACTCTTACTCGCCCGACGGTTTCACGCCGCTGAGTCTTGCAGTCTTCTTCGGTCACCCGAAAACAGTAGACGCACTGCTCGCCGCGGGCGCCGAAGTCAACGCCGCCTCGCGAGAAACAATGAAGCTGACACCACTCGCCTCAGCAATGGCAACGGCACAGACGGAAATCGCTCGGACTCTGATTGCACACGGAGCAAACGTCAACGCAAAAGGTGAAAGCGATCTAACTCCACTCCACACCGCCGCAGCCAGAGGCAATATCGAAGCAGCAACATTGTTGTTGGAACATGGCGCAGACATCAGC
>DASTVU010000635.1:0-7606 GCA_035758935.1 Pyrinomonadaceae bacterium
CGCTTGATCGAGGCCAAAGCGGCGTCAGGCCGCCGCACTCCAAGGTGACGCCCACTTTATTCACCCGCCAAAGAAGCGTGCGGCAGGATTGAAGGTGGTATCGGTTCGAGAAAGCGCGAGAGCGTTGGTACACCGTCAGTCTCCGGACCTCTGTAGACGTCCACCGCCGGATACACAAAATGCAACTCCTTCTTCGCGCGCGTGGTCGCGACGTAGAGCAGACGGCGCTCCTCATCATAATCGTCAAACTCGTCCTGAAACCTGCTCGACGGAAACCAGCCATCGGTCATCCAGATCACAAACAAGTTGTCCCACTCGAGCCCTTTCGCCGAATGCACAGTCGAGAGCGTCACAAAACCACTGCTGCGACGCGGCGCGTTATCCTGCACTGCTTCACTCGGATCGAGTGCAATGTCGTCGAGCAACTTGGCCGCCGATTTATAACGCTTCGCAATAGTTTGCAGGTGTTCAAGATCGCGGCCTCGTCGTTGCACATCGTCGTATTTGTTCTTCAACAGTGGTTTGTAGAAACGAAGAACGGCCGCCAATTGTTCACCCGGAGTTTTGCATTCGAGCATCGTGACGAACACACGCGCGAGACGCAGCAGTTGCGCTTTGTAAGCAGCGCGAGCAGGGAAGCGAACCAGTTTCTTGAATAGTCCTGCTTTGGTTCGTGCCGAACGAACCTCTCTCTGTTCGACTCCGAGGTGTTCGAGAATCTGGTAGACAGTTGCATCGCCGATGTGATCGATGAGCTTCAACGTGCGGAACCACGAGAGCGTGTCGGAAGGCTTTACGATGACTCGCAAAAATGCGAGCGCGTCTTTGATATGTGCCGATTCCGCAAACCTGATCCCGCCAAACTTCCGGAACGGAATTGCATGTTTGCCGAGTTCGATTTCCAGATCGAACGAATGTGAACTGGAACGGAAAAGCACCGCGATTTCACTGAGTGGCACACCTTCTTCACGAAGCTCTGCGATCCGCTGTGCAACAAACCTCGATTGCTCATTCTCATCTCGCGCGCTCACCACTACTGGCGCGTCGCCCCCATCGATGCGTGAGTAAAGGCGCTTCTTATAACTCTCTTTCACGTCCGCAATGATCGCGTTGGCGACGTCGAGGATCGGTTGCGTGCTGCGAAAGTTCTCTTCGAGTTTGATTATTTGTGTCGACGGGAAGAGTTTCGGAAACTCGAGCATGTTGCGGTGACTCGCGCCGCGAAACGAATAAATCGATTGAAACTCGTCGCCCACGACCGCCACGTTGTCATGCCGCGCGGTCATCAATTTCACGATTTGCGCCTGAAGCTTGTTTGTGTCCTGATACTCGTCGACCATGATGTAGCGATACTGGTCCGAGATCTGTTCGCGCATTTCGGCGCTGTTTTCGAGCGCTTCACGGAATCGCACCAGCAGGTCGTCGTAAGTCAGCATGTGACGGCTACGCTTGAATTCCTCAAACGAACTAAACAGCGTTTCGAGATTGCGCCGTTCGTCTACGAACTGCGGATACTGCTGGTTGAGCACCTGCTTCAGCGTCTGGACCTTGTTGACCATCATGCTGAAGATCGCAGCGATCGTTCGTTTGCGGGGAAAGTGCTGCGCTTTCGAGATGCGGATCTGGCGACGCAGGAGGTCGATCAAGTCTTCGGTGTCACTCTGGTCCAACACCGTGAAATTTTTCTGCACGCCTGCCTGATCGGCAAATTTGCGTAACACTGAATGGCCCACCGAGTGAAAAGTGCCGCCGGAGACTCGCTGGCAACGTGCGTCAGCCAGAGCTGCGGCGCGCGTGAGCATACTTGCCGCCGCACGGCGCGTGAAAGTCAGTAACAGGATCGACTCGGGCTTCGCGCCGATCTCGACGAGGCGAGCCACGCGATAAACGAGTGTCCGTGTTTTTCCTGTGCCCGCGCCGGCGACGATCAGTAGTGGACCCTCCGTAGTGGTGACGGCTTTGAACTGCGCTTCATTGAGTTCCTTCTCGTAGTCGATCGCCCGTGCAGCGGCGCTGGTCCGCTTCAACACCAGCTTTGTTCTGGGTGTCACTGGTAAGGTTTTACCGAGATCGAGCTCGCGCTTGAGCGTCTTTAGTTCTTCAGCAAGGTCAGTGATCGTTTGATACCGATCTTTCGGCGTCTTGGCGAGAGCCCTGGTGAGGATCCGCTGGAGCTCAAACGGCAGTTCTGGTTGCCCCGCTGAAGGAAAACGCGGATCGCGGTGAAGGATCGCGTGCATCGTGTCGATGCGATTGTCGTGAACAAACGGCGCCGTGCCGGTGAGCATCTCCGTCAGTACCACGCCAAAGGAGAATACATCGCAACGACGATCGACTTTCTGGCCCAGCAACTGTTCGGGCGCCATGTAGTTGACGGTGCCCAACAACGTGCCTGATTCAGTTTCGACACCCCGAATGAGCGTTTTCTGCTCGCTGTCGGCAACGAGCGCCCGTTCTCGTTCTGCCACAAGCTTAGCGAGTCCGAAGTCGAGGATCTTTGCGAAGCCATCGCGGCTGAGCATCAGGTTCTCGGGTTTGAGATCGCGATGAATAATGCCGAGTTCATGTGCGCGAGCGAGGCCGGTCGCGATCTGAATCGCGATGTCTAAGCTTTCTCTGAGCTGCAGGCCGTTGCTTTTGATTTTCTGGCGCAGGGTCTCACCTTCCACGTATTCCATCGCGATGTACGGCTTGCCGTCGTCTTCGCCGACCTCGTAGATCGTGAGAATGTGTGGATGATTCAACGCGGACGCAGCGCGAGCTTCCTGGAAGAAACGCTGCCGGCGATCCTGTTGCGAAACATATTCTGAAGGAAGCAGCTTGATGGCGACGACGCGGTGGAGTTTGTTGTCGTAAGCCTTGTAGACCGCACCCATACCGCCCGCGCCGATCGGCTCGACGATCCGGTAATGAGCAATGGTCTTGACTGGCAGGGGCTTCATGATTGGGGGCCGCGTAATTGTAACAATCTTGATTCACTAATTAGAACCGTGATCGTAAAATTGTCGTATCTTCAATCGACTAAACGATAGGAGCTGCCCATGATATGTCCGCGTTGTTCCTCAAATCAGGTTGACGACATCAAATTCTGTACGACTTGTGGAGCTAACCTCCAGGCCGTTCGGGAGGCACTCGGAGCTCCCGAAGATAAGAAGTTCGACTGGAGCAACACCTGGGTGGCCGAGATGTTTATGTCGGGCCAGGCTGCCCAGATACGCCAGCTGGAAATGGAGCGTCGTCTTGGCATCACGCCGGAAGTGAAGCGGTACAACGAAATCAAAGCCGGCGTGATCGTGAGCGCGGTTGGTGTTGGAGTTGCCATCTTTCTCTATTTCATCATGGGCGCGATTGCACGCCAGGAACCTCACGATGCGGAGTTGCTGAATAGCATCTGGCTTGCGGGAGTTATTCCGTTCATGGTTGGAGTCGCGCTGATCATTAATGGTGTGGTGGTGAGCAAGAAGATGGCCGAGGTGATAGAACGCGAGCAGCAGAAAAATATGACGTTGGGAGAGGGCGCGCCGGCGCGAGGTTTACGTGCGGCCGACACAAGTGAGTTTATTCCCACCAACTATAGCGTCACCGATCAAACTACCCGACACCTGGAAAGTACGGAACGGAAGATCAAGTAATGAACAGGATTGCGGGTTTAGAGAAGAGTCAGGCGCCGTGGCACTTGCGCTGGTTCTACACCACGATGCGCAAGATGTTTGGCAAAGACCTGACACCGGTGAAACAGCAGATGCGTGTGCCCGGAATGGTCTGGGGCAGCATCGCGATGGAAGCAGGGCTCGGCAGAAAACGGAAAGTATCTCTGCGCTTTATTCAGCTTGGAAAAGTGCGGACGGCGGCGCGTGTTGGATGTCCGTTTTGAGTTGATATCAATTCTGCCGTCGGCAGAAAAGCCGGACTTAGTGATGAGAAGTTGCTGGCCGTCGTAAAGAACGATCTCTCAGTGTTCTCGAAGGACGAGAGATTGGTGATCGAACTCGCGGACGCAATGGCCGACACGCCTTCGAATATCTCCGACGAACTCTACGCGCGACTGCGCGAAAAATTCTCCGAAGAGCAGTTGCTCCAACTCGGCGGTCAACTAGCCTTCGAAAACTATCGCGCTCGTCTGAATCGTATTTTTGATGTCGGAAGCGACGAATTATACAAACCCAATCTGTAACTGATCCGTGTTCATCCGCGGCTAATTCTTCGTCAGATTCTCGAGTTCTTCAGGTGTGCGTGGCCAGTCGTCTTTGAGCAGACGAGAGAGAGCGCGGTCGGCGAGGAGTTTGCCGCCCGTTTGGCACGTGGGACAGTAGTTCGTCTCGTTCGACCCGTAACGAATGCGCTGAATCTTGGTGCCGCAACGTGGACACGGTTCGCCATACTTTCCGTGCGTAGCCATATCAGGCCGGAAAGCCGTAACCTTCTCAGGAAAATTCTCTCGCGACTCCGCACGCAGACGCTCAACCCAGTCAGTCAACGTTCGCTTGATCGAAACAAAGAGTTTCTCAACGTCTTCATCGGTGAGTTTTTGTGAGAGCGTAAACGGCGACAGCTTCGCCTCGTGAAGAATCTCATCGGAGTACGCGTTACCGATACCACTGAGAATACGCGGGTCCGTTAGTGCGCGTTTTAAGGTGTGATTCTTTGCGCGGATTGCCTCGGCAAACTCTGCGAGCGTTGCGTCAAATACTTCGAGACCACCGGGATTGAGTTTCTCGAGTCCCGCCTCGCCCTGGACCACGTGCAATGAAGCGCGCTTCTGTGTTCCGGCTTCAGTCAGCGTGAGTGTGCCACTGCTGAACTCGAACGCAGCAACGTTGCGACCTTTTGCCGCCTTGCCGCGCTCGTTGTACCAGTGCAGCCTGCCGGCGATCATCAGGTGCACAACGAGCCACAGATCTCCATCGAAGCCGAAGCAGATCCTTTTCCCGAGCCTGCGCAGCTCGACGACCTCTTTACCTTCGACACTGGACAGAGGCGGCACGGCCGTACGCAATAAAAAAGGACTGGCGATACGGACACGTTCGAGAACACTGCCTTTGATTCGTTTCTCGAGAGCCTCGATATAAACAACGATGTCCGGCAGTTCAGGCACTAATTATTGATTTACTTAAACCGTATTGCGACTCTTCACCATCCGCCAGATCCACAGCACGAGGATTGCGCCGAGTATTGAGAGTATGAGACCGGCTGGCTGGAATCCTTCGCCGGTGTTCCGCCAGATCGCCATACTCACCAAACCGCCAATGATAGAGCCGACGATACCTAAAACGATGGTGGCGATGATCCCCATCGAATCTTTTCCGGGCATGATCAAACGCGCTAGTGCACCCGCGATTAACCCAATGATTAACCACCAAATGAAATTCAGCATCGGTTTGTCCTCCCTTTGAGGCGCTTTATATCACTCATTCGAGGCGGTCACAACGTCGGAAAATTGAGCGTGGCGTCCTTGACGCCGTATTTGGCGTCGGAAACCAAATACGGCGTTCAAACACGAAGCCTTGATTCCGCGAGCGGGGCGGTTTCGTAAGCAGTTGAACTGATGTTGTTTGATTAGGTGCGCCGGGATCCGTTTTGAGAATACGCCGAAGGCGTTGGGTAACCCCAGCCCAGGGTTGGAGTGAAGCGACAACCCTGGGACAAGCCCGTCATGTTCGTGAACCCTGAAAGGGTTCGTTTTGCGAGGAAACCCTTTCAGGGTTGAACGCCTTTCTTTTGTGCCAACCCGGGTTTAGCCAACGCCTTCGGCGTATTATTTGATCTTCTTCGCGCCGTACAACTCTGTAAACAGAAACTCGATCTTTCCGCTCTTGCCGGGGACAAATACAACCTCGTTCTCATTCTGTGCGCCGAAGGTGAACTTGCGTTCGCCACTCTTTGTCATCGCATAATCCTTACCATCAAACTTCATGAACAGTTTTCCATCTCGCAAAGAAACTTCCCAGGTTTGTGGGGCGTGCGAATAGGTACCGACGTACTCTTTCATCTCCGACTCGACTGGAGGCGCAACAGCCGCGGGTTTTTCCGGCTCGTCATCTTTCAAACCGAGTCCGATCTCCGTCGCCTTATTCAAACTCTTACGCATCGTCTCGCCGCTCTTGTTTGTCAACACGATCACCGCAAACTTTCGCGACGGCACCATCTGGATCATCGACCCGTAACCACGACTGAATCCTCCGTGGCCCACAAACTCCAGTCCCTTGTATTTGAAAACCGTCAGTCCGTAGCCATAGAACGAATCAGTCTCGCCCGGCACCGGCACGTGATGTTGGACCATCTGGTTGATCAGTGAAGTTGACAGCAGTTGCTTGCCTTCCACCTTCCCTTCGTTCATCAGCGCAATCACCCACCGCGACAGATCCTTTGCATTGGAGAAGATAGAACCCGCGGGCCACATCGCGACGTTATTGAACATCGGCCGCAAGATGGTCGGCTTTCCACCTTCGACTGCGTGGCCGGTTGCGAACGGATATGTGATCGCCATCAATGGTCTGAGCGTAGTTCGCTCCATGCCCAATGGCGTGAATAACAGTTCCGTCATCGCGTCAGCGTAAGGCTTGCCGTACAGGTCCTCGACCACAAATCCGGAAAGCCAAAAGCCGGCACTCGAATACGAATAGATCTCACCCTGATCGGCAAAGAAGACGTCGTCTTTCCAACCACGCACCATATTTCCGAGCGAAGCATCGTCGTTGGAAATCACAGGCGCGGCAAAATCTCGTATACCTGCCGAGTTGCTCAACAAATGGTGCGGCGTAAGCTGGCTCAGCTTCGGGCTCAACCCCTTCACTCGATTGCCAATCGGCTCGTTCATCTTGATCTTGTCTTTTTCCGCGAGCGTGAGCAGAGCGGCGGCGGTGAACATCTTCGTGGTCGAGCCGAGACGAAACAGCATCTCGGTTTGCATCGCAGCATTGGTTTCAACGTTCGCAACTCCAAACGCTTTTTGATAGACAATCCTGTCGCCGCTGATAACCGTGATCACTGCGCCCGGCGTGTTCCTCTCGGCGAGCTCCGTCGGTATCAGTTTGTCGAGCTCACTGAAATCAATTACTGGCGCCGAACTCGCTGAACTAACAAACACGACGAAACACAACACGAGCATCGATACGAACCGTTTCATCCGCCTGTCTCCTATCCTGTTTATCCTGAAAATCTTCGAAATCCTGTCAAAACTAACACCGCATCAAGCGCGGATATGACAACCGACTTGCCAGAAAACCCGCGACTGTGATTCGATGCGCTCAAATCAGTTGGATCTCGCCGAAAAAGCAGGAGGACTTTCCATGCAATTGCCGCTCGAGCGCCGGTCTCTGCGTCCGATCCTTGTTCTGGCAGCATTTGTTCTGACTGCCGCATCGTTTTCCACACCACAACAAGCCGCGCAATCGTTCACCTTAGAGCAGCTCAAGAGTTATCCGTTTCCGAACGAGTTGACTGCATCCGCCACAGGCTCGCGCATCGCATGGGCATTCAACGAACGTGGTGCTCGCAATGTTTGGGTCGCTGAAGGTCCCGACTTCAAAGCGCGCCGGCTTACAAACTACGAAACCGACGACGGCCAGGAACTGACGAGTCTCGCACTCTCCGCCGACGGCAAGTA
>DASTVU010000636.1:0-3978 GCA_035758935.1 Pyrinomonadaceae bacterium
CAGGAATTTGGAGAGGACTAGCGAAGCCCTTGAAATCGGACGCGTACAGATCATCCGGAGAGTTCCGGCGCGAGCCTCACCCGCGATCTGCGAGCCCGCACTCATGGACACGAAGATCGGTAGTAGTAACGTAAATGAAAACAGCACCGAATAGAGCGCGAAAGTCAGTCCGTTAAAGTATTCCTTCGACTCATACGTATATTTGAACTGCTCAACTGCCTGACCTCCTGTTTTGCGGGCCGCGTATGTGTAGAACCCCCAAAGCATGAGGACAACAAATCCGACCAAAACACAGAATGAGAGATAAAAGCTTTTGGAGCGAAACAATTTCTCGAGTTCGAGTTTTAGCAGCGTGACCATGTTGCGCCTTCTGACTGAAAGACTTAACGCTTCGAAAAAGTCTTTTGTTCAGCATACTGACGCGGAAAATGCGGTGACAACCGGAGTAGCCTCACTCGGCACTGTTAGTGATCCACAGATTTTTTCGGAGTGCAAAAACGTTGTTGACTCTGGCCCACTTCGGTACTATTCTACGCGCTCGCCAAAAGTGGTTTACACGCCGATTCGGTGACCCCCCTACCCCGTCAGGCCTTAACTAGCCTCTGATCCTTCGGGGAGACCGCGATATGTCAGTTCATCCCATCGATTACTGTCGAGAGTTTTCTCGACCCACCAGAAAAATACCTACTACACGGAGACCCAATCATGGCTGAAGAAAGAATGAAAATACTGGAAGAGCGACTGACCCGTTTGGAAGCCGCATTGTCTCAACGTCCCAGTGCTGCCGGAACTGCTGGTGGCGGTGGCGGCGGCGGATTTGTACCGCCCGGAGGCGTTGTCAGTGATCCGGCGCCATGGCCCTGGCAGTTTGCGTCCAGAGCATCAATCGATCCTGTTCCGTGGTTTCAGTTTGGACGCGCCCCGCGTTGGCCTTGGCCCATGCCGGTAGTTGACCCAGGTCCATTCCCAACCCCAGTGGTTGACCCAGCACCATGGCCCAATCCTATCGTCGATCCAGCAGTGCTCGCGCAACAAGCAATTCTTGCGCAACAGGCAAGTCTTGCCTCTAGAGTCAGAGGCATCGGAACCGTCGCTGATCCAGCTCCACCAGACATCGGCCGATTAAACGTTTCACAACTCGAAGCCACGATTCACAGCATCAGTGCCGAAAGAGCGCGTCTCGATGCCATGGAATCGATGGTCAAGAAACAAATCGACGCACTGAAAAAACAACAACCAGGCTAAGCAGTAGCCTGACGTTCTCAGTTGTTTGACGAGAAAGTTTTAATCCGCTCTAGAACGGAGGGCTTGAAGTGCGAAAACTGCCATCCCTGCCAATGCAACTACCCGTGTGCGATCCAAGCGGTCGTCCACAAAAGATTCTGTTGATCGGTTTTCAGGACCAGGACAATCTCGGTCTGCGCTACCTGATGTCGACGGTGAACGCCTCCGGCCACGAGGCGTTCATCATGACTTACCGCTCCGACCCCGATCAGATTCTTCAACATATCAATCGAGATAAACCCGACGTTGTCGGCTTCTCGCTGATCTTTCAATACATGGCTCCAGACTTCGGCCACGTGATTGAGGCGCTACGCGAGGCCGGAGTTACTGCCCACTTCACGATGGGAGGTCACTACGCCAGTTTCGAACCGGATGAAATTCTGAGACGCATCAAGGGTCTCGACTCAGTGGTGCGATTCGACGGCGAAATGACACTCGTGAAGCTCCTGAATTGTTTAGCCACGAATACTGAGTGGCGTGGTCTTCCCGGAATCGCATTTCGCAAGGATGACGGTGAAGTCAACGTAGCGCCACTGGCAACAGTAGTCGAAGATCTGGATTTGCTTCCCTGGCCCGATCGCAAATCGATTGACTATGAAGGTCATCCCATGCCGACTGCCTCAATTCTCGGCAGCCGCGGCTGTCCGTGGGATTGTTCGTTCTGCAGTATTCGACCATTTTACGAAGAGCAAGGCGGTCCATTGCGCCGGCTCCGCGCACCACGTGCGGTCGTCGATGAGATGGTCGACCTGCATCGTAATCGAGGCGTCCCGATCTTTCTGTTTCAGGACGACGACTTCCTTGCGGGCGGGAGAAAAGCCAAGGAATGGGCCATGGAGATTGCCGATTTGATCGCCAAAGAAGGTCTCGCAGGCAAGTTGGCCTTCAAGATCAGTTGCCGCAGTGACGAGATTCATGAAGACGTGGTTGAGCGACTAATTGCAGGAGGGCTCACGCACGTCTACATGGGCGTCGAATCAGGCGACGAAGAAGGACTGATCAATATGAGCAAGCGGCTGAAGCCAGAGGCACACTTGCGAGCCGGGCGCATATTGAAAAGTTTCAACTTGTCGTTTGACTTCGGTTTCATGCTGGTCGATCCGTATTCGACGTTTCGTATGATTCGTCAGCAGGTTGCTTTTCTCGAGGAATTCATCGGCGATGGTTGGACAGTTGCGCCTTTCTGCCGGATGCTTCCCTATGCCGGCACACCGATCAAGCGCCAGCTTGAGTCGGAAGGACGCCTGCTCGGCACATCGTTCGATCCCGACTACAAATTCCTCGATCCAAAACTCGATCTCTTTTACGACTGGATGGTGAGGACATTCTACGAACGCAACTTTACCAACCAGGGATTGTGTCACATTCTCCGGGGACTGCTCTTTGAGGCACATCTCAGATTGCCTCGACCGAATCCGGTGACGCAGGTCCAAAGGGATTACCTGCACTACCTGACTGCGATCTGTAATCGCCTTGCCTGCTACACGCTGCGTTGCGCGATTGATCACATCGAGGAAACACCACTTTCAGTACTCGAACGCGATTCAAGCTATCTCGACGGACTTACCGAACACGAGAAGAGAGAAGAGTCGCGAGTGGTCAACGACGTGGTTAAGTACTACGAGTGGGTTCACCAGGATGACAGTGCGATGCCGGGTCCAGCTGGAAGTTTTGAAAAGACGTGGACCTTCTACGAAGGCGATCGCGAGGCGGCCGGTATTCAAGCCGCTTAGGTTGTGCCACAAAGAAGCACAAGAAGCACACAATGGATGTTGTTCTTGTTTCCATGCCGTTCGCAGGGGTCCAGCGACCATCGATAGCGCTGGGCCTTCTGCACGCGTCACTTGCGGGTACGGATATCGAGAGCGAAGTTGTCTACGGAAACTTCGGCCTGGCTGAGCGGATCGGGTTGATCGCTTACGAGGCGATGCAACTGGGGCCTAACGATCATCTGCTGGGTGAATGGTGTTTTGCCGGTTATCTCTTTCCAATCGACGACGCTAAAGACGAGGAATATCTTGATCTCGTCCTTGAAGTGCGTAGCGCAGGCTTCCCTCCCGAACTCGAACAAAGAAAAGATCAGATGCGTTGGGTGCGGCGGCAGAGTCTCGCTTACGTCGATTGGCTCGCTGACACGATCGTCGCCCGGAAACCAAAGATCGTTGGCTGCAGTTCGGTATTCCAACAGCACTGTGCGTCTCTTGCATTGCTGAAACGAATTCATGAACTGAATCCGGAGATCATCCTGTTAATCGGTGGCGCAAACTGTGAAGGCGAGATGGGAGTGCAGACACTCGAATCGTTTCCATGGGTCGATTGTATTGTCTCAGGCGAAGCGGATGCCCTATTTCCCGAACTCTGCAGGATCTTGCTGGACCAGGGACGCGATGCAATCTCAATCCCGGATGGCGCCGTCTCTCAGCGTCAGTTGAAAAATCAGTTTCGGATCCTTTCACAACAACCGGCGCAACCGCCACGCTCCCTCATCCACAACATGGACTCGTTGCCGCTGCCGGATTATCACCATTATTTTCAGGCATTGAATGAATCGACTTTAACCAATCTGATCGAACCGGGACTGTTGGCCGAGAGCTCGCGCGGCTGTTGGTGGGGGGAGAAGTTTCACTGCACTTTCTGCGGCTTGAACGGAGTCGGCATGCAGTATCGGTTGAAATCACCCGAGCGAGTACTCGA
>DASTVU010000637.1:0-5488 GCA_035758935.1 Pyrinomonadaceae bacterium
ACTCGGTCGCGGTGGCATGGGTACCGTCTATCGTGCGACGGATCTCGAGCTCCAAAGAGAAGTCGCCGTTAAAGTTCTCGCAACCACTGCGCAAAATTCCGATGCACGTGAACGCCTCGTGCGCGAGGCACGCGCCGCCGCCGCACTAAATCACCCGCACATCGTCACCATTCACGACGTCGGCGAAGCGAGTGGATTTCCATTTCTGGTGATGGAGCTTGTCGCAGGACCGCGTCTCTCCCAGGCACGTCCGACTGAAATCTCGCGTATCGTCAACATCGCAGTTCAGATTTGTGACGCACTCGAACATGCACACAACAATCAGATCGTTCATCGTGATCTGAAACCTGATAACGTGCTGCTATCAGGAACGAGCGCAGCAAGCAACGTCAAGCTGGCGGATCTCGGACTCGCTCTACCCGCTTACGGCGCGCGCATCTCGCGCGTAGGTATCATCGTCGGCACAGCCGCATACATGGCGCCCGAACAAGCGTTGGGCCAAACAGTCGATGGTCGCACAGATCTCTACGCGCTCGGCGTTCTGCTTTATGAATTGACGACGGGGCGGGTGCCTTTCACCGGCGACGATCCACTGACGATTGTTTCTCAACACGTTCACGCGCACATCGTTCCGCCGCGAGTGCTTTGTCCTGACATTCCAGCCGCTCTTGAAACAGTCATCATTCGGCTGCTTGCGAAAGATCCGGCACAACGTTTCGCCACGGCGGCTGAAACTCGAGCCGCATTACTCGACTCATTAAAGAACACTGAAGCTGTACCGGCTGAAACGGCGCCGGCAGTTGCGATCCTCGACGCGCTTTCACGTGGCCGGTTGGTTGGACGAAATGCCGAGCTCGCGGAGGCACGCGAGTTATGGCAACGCGCTCGCGAAGGACGCGGACATGCGGTGCTTCTCAGCGGCGAGCCCGGGGCCGGGAAGTCTCGTCTTGCGCGCGAGGTCACGATCCAGGCGGCGGTTGACGGCGCACTGGTGCTTCATGGCGGCTGTTACGAGTATGAAGCGGCAACGCCGTATCTCCCGTTCGTAGAGGCATTTCGTCGCTGGGTGCGTGAAGAAAAGGACGACGGAAAGCTGCACGAGATTCTCGGTGAAACTGCAACTCAGATTGCGAAACTCGCTCCCGAGATCGAAACGCGACTCGGTCCGTTTCCTGAACGTCAGGAGCTGGCGGCGCACGAAGAACGTTTGCTCTTCTTCGACGCTGTCGTGCAAGTGTTCTCCAACATCGCACGGCGGCAGTCGTTGCTCTTTTATGCAGACGATTTGCACTGGGCCGATCGCGGCACACTCTGGTTGCTGGGCCATCTGCTGCGTCAGCTACGCAATGAGCGCGTCCTGATTCTCGGCGCTTATCGAGAGACTGAGCTCGACCGCGCGCATCCGCTTGCGAAATCCCTTGTCGACTGGAATCGCGAACGTTTAATCACACGCATAGCGCTGCGTCGGTTCAACGAGTCTGAAACGGGCGATCAACTCGGCGCGCTGCTGGGCGAACAGGTCAGTGGTGAGTTTGCGGTTGCGGTTCATCGCGAAACGGAAGGCAATCCGTTCTTTGTCGAGGAAGTGTTGAAGGCACTCATCGAACGAGGCTCGGTGCGGCGTGAGAGTGGACGCTGGCGTCGTTGTGATATGGACGAGATGCTGATCCCGCAGAGTGTGAAAGAAGCGATTGGCAATCGTCTGGATCGAGTCAGTCAAGACACGAACGAAGTGCTTCGTGTGAGTGCGATACTCGGCAAGGTCTTTACGTTCGAAGAATTGTCAGCCGCAGCCGAGCAAAGCGAAGACACATTGCTCGATGCGCTTGATGAAGCCACGGGTGCACAACTAATCGTGGCCGGCTCAGGCGATTCATTCAGTTTCACACACGACAAAATTCGCGAAGTGCTTTACGAAGAGTTGAATCCGATCCGTCGCCGTCGCCTGCATCGTCACGTCGCCGAAGGATTGGAACGCAAATGCAAAACGGCTCCGTGTGCAGTCGAGAAGCTGGCTCATCACTACATTAAAGCCGGCGATCATCAACGTGGTCTCGAATATGCTAAACAGGCTGCCGCCGAAGCAGCGCGTGTTTTTGCATTCGACGAAGCAATCGCCGCGTACGGCCGGGCCTGTGATTGCGCCGAAGCGCTTGGACTCACTGACGAGCAAGTCGCGCAGGAAGAAGCAATCGGCAAAGCCTTCATGTTACACGGCGATACGATTCTTGCTGCCGAACATTTCGAGCGAGCGCTCGCACTCACGGCCGATCCAACCACCCGCGTGCGTCTGCAATGTCAGGCTGCCGCATCTCTTGTCACCACAGGCGATCCACGCGGCAGTGAATATCTGCAAGAAGCGCTACAGGTTTTGAATCCGGTGAAGAATCCACTCGAAACTGCGAATGCGTTATCAACGGAAGCGCGATTTCATCACCTCGCCGGTCGTCACAAGAAAGCGATTGAACTGTTGCTGCGCGCCGTGAAACTAGTAGCGCCGGCTGCGGAGGGTGACCACGTCAGCCCCTTTACCGCGCAGGTGATTTCTCAGATCTATCCTTACACAGCCGGCGGCTATCAACACTATGGGCTTTACGAGGAATCTGATCACTGGGCGAGGCGCGCGATTGCGTTTGGTGAGAAACACAACATCTTGTTCGCTCAGGCGTCCGGCACTGAGTTTCTCGGAGAGAACTGCATCCACACAGGAAATTTCAAGACAGGTCTCGAGTATGCCGAACGCGAGATCGAGATAGCCAACAAACTGCACTCACGGGAGCGCCGTGCGTGGACGCACTTCTACGCAGCGCAATGTCGTCTCTTCCTCGGTGAATTAGATCTTGCGGAACGGGAGTTTCTCGACGGGATCGCGCTCGGCGAAGCAATTGGAGAGAACCGCGTATTGTCGTTAATGCGGCCAAGCCTCGCGGTCGTGCGGGCTATTCAGGGCCGTTACGACGAGGCACTACAGACAGCCGAAGAAAATTTCAAGCGCTCGTCGCCGAGTTTGTTGTATTCACATTTCGAAGCACTCAGATGTTTTGCCGAAGTGAGATTTCGTCGCGGTGAGATCGAAGAGGCTGAACAACTCTGCCGCCAGGCAGAAGAGCTAGTGGCTCCCACTGAATCGCGTGTGAGCCGTCTATGGCTTGGGCCACTCTACATCGAAGTTCTGCTCGCCGGACAAAAGCGCGACGAAGCCGCAAAACAACTCGCCACATACCAAACACTCGTCGCCGACTGCCAATCGCCACGCTTCACCTCCGAAGCCGCACGCCTCGCCACAAAAATTAATTAGCCACAAAAAGGCACATAAGTCACAAAAAGAAAAGTGAGTAAGAACGCAACTTCACCTCTTGTGCTTTTTGTGCTTTTTAGTGGCCATCTATTTATTGGAGAGATGCCACGATTCTGCAACCTTCTGTGGCGCAACCAAGCGAAGAATGCGAAGCATTCCCTCGTAGTTCACAACCCGAGCTTTCACTCGCTCGTCCTGAAATACAATAGTTATCCCCCGCAAGAGCAAGGGCGCAAGATCAAAGCTGGTGACTTGACCTTGCGCCTTTGCGTATTGAGCGTCGATTGGAAGGATTTACATACTGCTCACCGCGTCGCCATTCTTGAGATAGCGATCGAGAAAGTCGAGAATGCCTTTATACGCGCGGATCTCATTGGCCTTCTTCGTGAATCCGTGGCCTTCGTTGTCAAACAAAACGTATTCAACAACCCCACCGCGCTTCTTGATGTTCTCAACAATCTCATCCGACTCAGGCTTAATCACTCGCGGATCGTTTGCACCCTGCAACACGATCAACGGCTTCACGATCTTGTCGGCATGAAAGAGTGGTGAAACTGCCCGCAAGTTTTCGAGATCCGTATTCGGATCGCCAATCTCCCTGTAGAGCGACTTGCGGAACGATTCCCAGTACGGCGGAATCGATTGCAGCGTGCGCACCCAGTTCGAAACTCCAAACAGGTCAACGCCAACTGCAAACTCCTCGGGCTTGAAAGCGAGCGCGGCCAGAACCATATAACCGCCATAGGACCCGCCCATAATCCCGATCTTCCTCTCATCTACATAGCCGAGCGACGCGAGATACTTCTTCGCCTCGACACAATCCCAAAGCGGTTCGCGTCCGTGCTTACCGTCGTCAGAAGAAAAGAACGTCTTGCCATAACCACTCGAGCCACGATTGTTGACGCCAAGCACGACATAACCATGGTTCACGAGATATTGCGTGAGCGCGCTGTAACCAACACGCGTCTGGCCACCCGGACCACCATGGACCAGCACGAGCGCCGGAACTTTGTTTGTGGCACTTGCAGCTTTCGGCTTGTAAAGAATCGAAGGCACGTCGACCCCATCAAACGACTTGTAGCGAATCACCTGGGAGTCAACGAGATCGGCCGGGTTGATTTCAGGATTCAAGCTATCAGATAGTTTCGTCGCTTTCTTCGTTACAAAGTCGTAGACGTAAAGATTGCTCGGACTACGATCGCCGTTCAAATAAAATGCCATCAACTTCTCGCTCGGCGAGATATTCACGCCCGTGATGTCTGCATTCGGAAGTTGCGGCAGGCTGACGAGTTTGCCCGTTGCAGTTTCGTAGACTTTGATCTTCGTGCGAGCGTCTTCGTTGATTGCCGTGACGCGATATTTTCCGTTGTGCGAAAAGTAGGTGTAAGCGACGTCCCACGGTGTTTTCTCAACCACGTCGCTCTTGCCTGTTGCCAGATCGTAACGCGCGACGTACCTGAATTCGCTGCCCGCATCGGTCAGGTAGTAAAGATACTTTGAGTTGACGTCAAACGTTTCTGCGCCATTGGCAACATCACCTTTGTGGGTAGTGATGTTCTTCATTTCTTTGGTCGCGGTGTTGTAAAGAAAAATATCCGAATCGGCCTGCGAGCCACCGTTCTTCTGAAACGCGATGTACTTCTTATCGTCGGAAATCGCGCTGACGTCCAGACCTGTCTCGTCCTTGTAGATCAGTGTTGGTTTGAATGTGTCGATCGGCATTTCAAAGATGTCGAAGAAACGCGCATCTCGTTCATTCGTTGAGTAGAAGAACGACTTTCGGTCTTGACTCCAGCCGAGAAAATTCGCTTTGACCTTGTCGCCCGGCGTGAGATCGCGTTCGCTTCCGTCCAGCTCGCGCAGGTAGAGGTGTTCGTTTTCGTTGCCGCCGCGATCGTAACGATAAAGAAAGCGCGCATCTTTCGGGAAATATGAAACGGCGAACGTGCTTTCTTTAGTTGAGCTAGTCAACTGCGCCGCCGCGCCTCCACCCACCGGCACAGAATAGACGTTGAAGATACCCGTCTTGTTAGTGTGGAAAAGTATCGACTTTTCATCGGATGAGAAGGAGCTGCCACCGATGCGAACAGTGTTCATGAACTGCTCGATGGTGTACTCCTTTACAGGTTGTGTTTTCTTCTGCTGCGCAACCGCTGGAAACGCAGCAATTACCAGCATTGAGATGATCAG
>DASTVU010000638.1:0-3409 GCA_035758935.1 Pyrinomonadaceae bacterium
GCCGTGTCATCGTCACAACGCGTGGTTTTGGCCCGCGATAACTAAGCAGCAAAGGCAGGTGACTCGACTTGTCGAAGAAAACACGCAGGGAAAAGTTGTCAGGACCACTGACGTCGATCACGTCCGCTTTCGCGTCTTCCACGTCTGACTCGCCCGCATATTTGTATTCAACTGCGAGCGACGGAGGAGGAGTTAAGATCATCGCGAGCAAATAACGTGAAAACTCGGCGCTGTAGACTCGTCTCAGCATCGCTTCCATTTGTTCCGGAGAAGCTTGCTGACCGCCTGGTCCAGCCATACGGAAAACCATTCCACCACCGCCACCGCTGTTTCCACTCCATGCTTTATCGCCATTCAGACCGCGCGTATTGATCATTGCGGTGCTGAGCCCACCGGCATTCATTGCGTCTTCAACGAGGTATTTGTTTGGAAGTAGGATGCTGATCTCGCGGTCGCCGCCCATCTGGCGTTCACCGAACACACGACGATATTGTCCAATGATCTGCAGCCCCTGGATTTTCTGTAACTGTTCGTCGCCGCCGATTGCCTGGCGTGCTTGTTTAAGAATTTCCTGGGCGCGCGCGTCGTCGGCGAAGGCCGCGCTGGCGCTGGATAGAATAAGGGTTAGGATTAGGAGAAGTTTGCTCATGCTTGGTATTCACATGAGCGGGGAAGAAAGTTCCAACAAATCCTGCCTGGGGTTTATTTGACCTTCTTCTCTGTGCAACCTCCGTGTTCTCTGTGTCTCTGTGGTTTGACGATTCTGCGAGAGAGACCACCACAGAGACACAGAGAACACCGAGGTTGCACTGAGAAATCCTTGGAAATGTTTGAACAGTCTTTGAAATCTCAGTAGAGTAGCGATGTGAACCTGCCCAACGCGTTAACTCTCCTGCGGATTTTCATTGTGCCGCTGCTCGTTGTCGTACTCCTGACGCCTTTTTCCGAAAACTGGCTCGGAGTTCCGAGACACGTGTTGGGTGTCGTAATGTTCTTAGGAGCAGCGCTGACCGATTATTTCGACGGTCATATCGCGCGGAGTCGTGGTCAGGTCACCAGACTCGGTCAATTACTCGATCCCATCGCCGACAAGTTGCTCATCTCAGCGGCGCTGATTTCACTCGTCGAGAACCAGCTCGCGCCCGCGTGGGCCGTGGTGATCATTATTGGGCGGGAGTTTGCTGTTACCGGTTTGCGTTCGATCGCAGCAGTTGATGGAATCGTGATCTCGGCATCGAAAATGGGAAAGTTCAAGATGCTGGCCCAGGTGAACACCGTCGCTCTACTCATTGGATCGAGCGTGGCGGGCAAACCTCCGGTCGCGAACTTCGGCAAACCGTTTCCGGCGATCGAGTTCTGGTCGGTGCCTGAGCTCCGGGCGGCGTGGCAACACCTGATTGGTGATGGTCCAACTACGGGCAACGACTGGCAGGTGTTGATTTACACGATGGGCAGGGCAATGCTGTGGCTTGTCGTGATCTCGGCGTGCACTTCGATGTACGGTTACTTCAGTTCTTTTTACCGCAGATTCACGCAGCTAAACGCAGATAGAGACGATCTGCGAAACCGGCGCGAATCTGCGGCCAAAACTTCCTACTGAATCTCGACCCAATCGCCGGTATGCACTTCACCCGTGACGCGCGTAATGATCGCCGTCGCGGTTCTCATCTGAACGTCAATGACAACCAATTCACCGACAATCTTGCGGGGCATGAGCGGCCGATGCCTTTTGACTTCTCTGGTAGTTATCGGACGATGACGATAGCGGCCTTCGGAATTTACGAAGGCGGTGGAGTCTTTCGCGCGCGAACCCATGCTTGAAATGCCGCCGCCACGAAAGCGATCACTCTGAAAACCGGTGGCACGATTGCGGGCCATTTCTTCGTTATCGACGCGCGTGAGGTTTCCCGTCCCGAGTGGTCGATAGATCGTGAGATAGTCTCCGCGTTTGATCTGGTCCTCGCCGCCGAGATCGATATAAACGACATCATTGCGGGTCAGCATCTCGCGACTGTCCTTTGCCATCATCAAGCGGCCAGTTTGTTTATTGGTTGGATCCGCGTAGCGATCCAGATTCCCTTCAGCACGCTGTACCGGGGATTCGCGATCCGGAATTGGCGCGAGGAGGTCGCCGAGCAGTGCGATGTCACAAGTGAAAGTGATCTTAGCTACAGACGTGTTCTCACGCACCTTAAAGACCTGAAGCTGTCCGATGTCCTGGACGTATATGCCCAAAAATCCCCGTTTCTCCTTGTGAACGCCCTTTACGGTTCCCCGTGGACGGATGATTTGGAAGGTTTGACCTTCTTTAATGCCGTCTTGTGAGCCGGCGTTCAGATAGACAACGTCGCCGTCCGCATAAGTACGCTGTTCCTGTTCTTCCTGGGCGCCAACAATTTCCGGCATTTTCGAGAGTTTTTGATAACGAATGTAGCCGGCACAGAACAGCGTCGACTCGCCGGCCACGGTGGCTGGCGGACCGGCCGGTGGCAGAGTAAGCAGGGGCGTTGGGGCGGGCGACTGGGCGCTCGCAGTAAACGCGACCGCAAGCAGGCAGACGAGCGAACACAGCGACGTTTTCAAGTATCCAAACCGTGACATTTCTGGTCTCCTTTGGTGTCCTGAGATCGAGGGATAGGGGCAAAGTGACAAGCGTGAGGTCTCTTCATCCTACTGTGCTGCATCAATTCGGGTCAATCAAATTTATTCGTCTCCTTGGAGTGCGGTGCCTTGGCACCGCTTTGGTAAACTACCAAAGCGCCAACAAGTTGGCGCACTCCAAGGCGGTGCAAAATAGCCCGATCGAGTCGACGTAAGGTGCGGACAGCTGGCGACTTGCGTTTTTGAAACCCGCTTGGTAGTATCCGCATTTTGTCGGAATACGCTATTTATACTCTATAGCGGGCCGGCGTAGCTCAGTTGGTAGAGCATCTGATTTGTAATCAGAGGGTCGGGGGTTCAAGTCCCTTCGCCGGCTCCACGGCAAAACAAAGTGTTGCAGGGGTGGTCGAGTGGTTAATGGCACCGGGCTGTAAACCCGGCGGGCTAACGCCCTACGTAGGTTCGAATCCTACCCCCTGCACCGGGAATGATTTTTTGGGCGGGTGTAGCTCAGTTGGTAGAGCATCAGCCTTCCAAGCTGAGGGTCGCGAGTTCGAATCTCGTCGCCCGCTCCAATTTTTGGTGCTCCGAGGGATTCGTGCCCGCGTAGCTCAGGGGTAGAGCGCCTCCTTGGTAAGGAGGAGGTCATGAGTTCAAATCTCATCGCGGGCTCCAGTTAGAGTTCTTATATAGAAGAGGAAAAGATGTCGAAGGAAAAATTTGACCGTTCCAAGCCGCACGTGAACATCGGGACGATAGGACACGTGGACCACGGGAAGACGACGTTGACGGCAGCGATCACGAAGGT
>DASTVU010000639.1:0-3150 GCA_035758935.1 Pyrinomonadaceae bacterium
TACTGCGTTACGGTACTGACCCCATCCAACTATCAAACTACTGCTTAGTCAATCCGTTTCATTTGTGTCGTATTGTTTCCCTGCTTGAAAGCAATCCCGGTGACTTTGCCCGCTTCGACATTGAAGGTAAGAGTAATCCCACCGAACGCTATCGGCCGGAACGTCGTGTTGTCTAAAGCCATCAACGGTTGGGGCTGGCGTGTAAATCCGGCCACTATTAACTTGCCGTCCTGGACCGTAACCGTGGCTTCAGGACCGGGATCTCCTTTGTACTTGCCGGCGTATGTTTGAAGTGTAGCGACATCAACCTAGACCGGCGGCTTTGCTCCGGCCTTCGTCAACATCTCGCTAATGACAGTGTTCTTTTCCTGAGTCGCTACAGCGAGGGCGACCGTCAACGTTTCAGGCTTGAGTCCGCCTTTATCAAGCGCGACCTGAACCAGTTCCTTATTGTCCTCGCGTGTCCCGGTTAACAACACGTCCTCGGCATCCTCGCCGCTCTTTTCCAAAAGCAGTTTCACGACGCCGATGTGTTTGCCGTCTAGCGCCCACGTCATCGCCGTCGCCTGGTAGAAGGTGTCTTTCACTTTGACGTCGGCGCCGCGGTCGAGCAGGATCTTCGCCACATCAGCATTCCCGCGCTCGGCTGCCTTGAATAGTGCTGTCGCTCCGTAACGGAACTTTGCATTTACATCAGCGCCTTTATCGAGCGCCGCAGTGACACCCGCCGCGTCCCCCTTACGAACAGCCTCGAAGAGTTGATCGTTCAACTCCTGTTTTGACGTTTGCGTGGTTTGCGGGACCAGTAAAGCCATGAGCGAAAAGAGCAGGATCTTGTGTAGCAGCAGCATGATTTCTCCTCGCACTGAAGAAAACCAAATCAGCCCGGATTAACGGATGAGTCGGAACCTGATAGAATCTCGAAAAAAGTGTAACGCAGCAACGTGAGCTTACGTATTGTACATCCTTAAGGTTGCGAAACGCGCGGATTCTTTCTGGTCCTGGACAGGTTTTTTGCGGACTCGATAGCGTTTTTATCCATAATCAATGACGGGCCTTCAAAATGACTAACCTAATCTCCATTTATTTGAATCTCTGTCTTGCTTTGTCGTCGCTTGTCATCGCCGGTGACTGGGCCGAATGGCGCGGACCAGCTCGCGACGGCATCTCTACAGAAAAAAATCTTCCCGTGAAGTGGTCACCAACTGGTGAGAACCTTCTCTGGAAAGCCCCATACGGCGGACGCTCGGCGCCCATCGTGATGGGAGATCGCCTCTACCTGCAAAACTCTGCCGGCAAAGGTGAGACGCTGCAGGAAAGAGTGATGTGCTTCAACGCCGATACCGGAAAACTTCTCTGGGAACATCGCTTCAACATCTACTTGAGCGACGTGCCTCCGCATCGTATCGGCTGGGCTTCGCCGGGTGGAGATCCGACAACGGGAAACATCTACGTATTTAGTGGTGGCGGTAGCCTGATCGGTCTCAATCGCGATGGAAAAGTCTTGTGGGAACGATCGCTTGGTGAAGACTTCGGATTACTCACCACCCACGGCGGCCGTACAGTGTCGCCAATAATCGACGGCGATCTTGTAATCGTCAGTGGCGTCACCTTCCAGTGGGGACAACACGGACGTGGCGCACATCGCTTTATGGCGTTCGACAAGAAGACCGGCGAGACGATGTGGGTGAGCGCTCCTGGAGGCCGGCCGTACGACACGACCTATTCGCCTCCAATCATCGTCAACGTCAACGGAACACGACTGCTGATTCAGGGAGCAAGCGACGGTGTGGTCCATGCGATCAAGGCACAGACAGGCGAGCCAGTTTGGAAGTATGAGATCAGCAAACGCGGTCTAAACACCGGCGTCGTTGTGCATAACAACATGGCCATCCTCACACACAGTGAGGAGAACCTCGCTTCAAACGAGATGGGCATGATCGTCGCGGTTGATGCAACTGCTAAAGGAGACATCAAGCCAGAACAGGTTAAGTGGCAAGTCTACGGCTGGCAGGGCGGCTTCTCTTCCCCGGTGATCGATGGCGAGCGTCTCTACCAGATCGATAACGGCGCCAACCTTGCTGCATTTGATGTGAATACCGGCAAGCAACTCTGGTTACAAAATCTCGGCACGATCCAGAAGGCTTCTCCAGTTCTCGCCGACGGCAAGTTGTATGTCGGAACCGAAAACGGGAAGTTCTTCATACTCAAACCGACTGCGACCGGTTGTGAGATTCTCGATCAGGACCAACTCGGAACTGAAGCTTTGCCCGAAGCGGTTATCGGCTCGGTAGCAGTCTCAAATGGCCGCGTCTATGTCGTGAGTGACGCGGGTCTTTACTGCATCGGCAGCAAGAAGACTTCCAGTCATAGTCCTTCTCAAACTCCTGGACCGGCTGTTGGAACTCCAGTCAGTTCGCAAGCCCCCACATACGTGCAAGTCGTTCCAACCGAATTGATGCTCAAACCGGGCGAGAAGGTGAATTTCCGCGTTCGACTTTTCGATGCACAGGGAAACTTCGTTCGTGAAGAACCATCGGCGACGTGGTCACTCGAACAGTTGAAAGGAACGGTGGAGAACGGTCACTTCACTGCCGGCAATGAGACTGTGGCCCAGGCTGGTTTGGTGAAAGCCACTGTCGGCAACATTAGTGGAACTGCGAGCGTCCGCGTCTTCCCGCCACTGCCGTGGAGTGAAACATTCGATTCGTACGCCGTTAACGCTGCGCCGCCAAGCTGGGTGAGCATGACGCTGAAGTTTGGCGTGCGCGAGCTGAACGGTAACAAGGTGCTCGCGAAGCTAACTGAGGGTTCATCGCTGCTGACCCGCTCGCGTGCTTACATCGGACCGTCCAACTGGTCGAACTACACGGTCGAAGGCGATGTTTTAGCAACACAAAAGCGGCGACAGCAAGGTGACGCAGGCATAATCGCGCAACGTTACGTGTTGACTCTTTTCGGAAACCAGCAGATGTTGCATCTCGAACCGTGGCAACCAGAAACCCAGCGCACAAAGAGCGTTGCTTATGCCTGGAAGCCCGATACCTGGTACCGTCTTAAACTACAAGTTGAGAATCTGCCTGACGGTAAGACCCGTGCTCGCGGCAAAGCATGGCCTGCAAACGAACCGGAGCCTGCTGCATGGATGGT
>DASTVU010000640.1:0-3036 GCA_035758935.1 Pyrinomonadaceae bacterium
CCAAACCAGAGGCCGTCGCTTCTTGAATCCTTCTAGCTCAAACCACGGGCGGCCACGGAGGGCCGCCCCTACAGTTCGGTGAACAGGGTCAATTTTGGATATAGCGAATAAATGTGACGAGTTGCGGGCGCGGGAGGAGGCTTTTGTGCTGGCCACGGTGGTGGCGTACAAGAGCCCGCAATCGGCGAAGCCTGGTTCGAAGGCGATCATCAAAGCTGATGGTGAGATGATCGGCTGGGTCGGCGGCGGATGTGTGCAACCGATCGTGTTGCGTGAAGCTAAGCAGGCGTTGCAGACCGGCAAGCCAAAGCTCCTCACTATCAGCCCCGATGAGCCGCGCGACGACTGGAAAGGAGTCGGGTCGTACCGCATGACCTGTGAAGGTGGCGGTTCACTCGAAATTTATCTGGAACCGTTCCTGCCAAAACCACAACTGCTTATTGTCGGGCGTTCGCCCGTGGCCCAAACCGTCGCTAACCTCGGCCACATGCTCGATTTCAAAGTGATCGTCGCGGATCCGGAAGTGAAAAAAGAACACTTTCCCGACGCGGATGTGCTTTTGACTGATCTCAATCTGGTTCGTAGTCACATCGATGAGAACAGTTTCGTTGTGGTTGCGACGATGGGAAACGGTGACGAAGAGGGATTGCTCGCGGTCATTGGAACGAGGCCACGATACCTCGGTCTTGTGGCCAGCGAAAAGAAGTCGCAGGCGCTTTTTGAATACGCGCGCGAAACTGGTGCAAGCGATGAAGACATCGCGGTGTTCAAGTGTCCGGCAGGCATGGCACTCGGCAGCGAGACGATGGCGGAAATCGGGCTGAGCGTTGCGGCGGAAATCATTCGCGTGCTGAGAAGCAGTGCGACGGAACCGGCAACATCGCCAAAGGTCGCAAAAGATCCGGTATGCGGCATGACTGTCGATGTCGAGAACGCGAAATACACCTCTGTCGTCAACAACGAAACAATCTATTTTTGCTGTCTGCGCTGCAAAGAGACTTTTGATCGTCCACAGATTACACAGATCAGCAGATGAAGAAGTTTATTTCGGGATTGATTTTGGGTGCAGGTGCCTCGCAACGTCTTGGACCACCGAAGCAGCTCCTGCCTTTTCGCGACACAACGATGCTTGGTTGGGTTGTGCGGCAGGCCCAAAGAGCCACGGGAGTCGATGAACTCATCGTCGTGCTTGGTCGTGCAGCAGATGAAGTGCGTGAACGAGTGGATTTCGGAGCGGCGCGCGTGGTGGAAAACAAAGTATTTACTGAGGGGTGTTCCTCGTCATATCGCGCCGGACTTGCAGCGCTGAATCCTGAGTCACAGGCGATCATGATCATCCTTGGCGACCAACCGGGAATCGTGCCCGAAGTGATCGACACGCTTGCGGAAGAGTGGCGACGCACCGGGGCTTTGATTGCACTCTGCTCGTACAAAGGGCGCAAGGGTCATCCCATGATCTTTTCCAAAGCGTTGTTCGATCAACTCGAAGGACTGCACGGCGATAAAGCTGCCTGGAAGTTAGTCGATGCGAATGCTGATCTGGTCCATGAAGTTCATTTCAATCTTCCCTTCCCTGACGACATCAACACCGCCGCAGACTTTGAGCGAATCACTGCATGAGAGACGAAGTCCGACAGATCCAGCGCCTGCTGGAAGAACAGATCTACATCGCCGATCCGGCTATCGCCACAGCGCTGTACCTTTCAATGGCACTCGGCAAGCCGTTGCTGATCGAGGGACCGGCTGGTGTCGGCAAAACTGAAATCGCAAAAGCGCTGGCAAATGCGCTCGGCACAAAACTCATCCGACTGCAATGCTACGAAGGACTCGACGCGACCACCGCACTCTACGAATGGAATTATCCTAAACAGTTATTGCACCTGAAACTGGAAGAGTCGTCGCCAACCCCTGAAGCGGAGAAAGAAGCCACGATCTTCAGTGAAGCTTTCCTGCTCAAGCGGCCGTTGCTGCAAGCGATAAGCGAACACGAAAGCTCACCGGTGTTGTTGATCGACGAGATCGATCGAAGCGATGAAGAGTTTGAAGCATTTCTGCTGGAAGTGCTCTCCGATTTCCAGGTGACGATCCCAGAGATTGGCACGATCAAGGCGACTCACAGACCGCACGTAGTCCTGACGTCAAACCGTTCGCGCGACCTGTCGGATGCGCTGCGACGTCGCTGTCTTTATCACTGGATTGACTATCCGTCGCTTGAGAAGGAACTCGAAATCGTGCGGGCAAAAGTTCCCGGGATAGCTGATGGGCTTTCGCAACGGCTCACGCAAATCATGCAAGCGACGAGAACGATGAGCCTGTCGAAGATTCCCGGCGTTGCGGAAACGCTCGATTGGGCCAATGCCCTCGTTGCGTTAAAAGCGACTGATTTAAATGACGAGATTATTGCCGAGACGATTGGTTGTTTCCTGAAAGATGAGACCGACATCGCCTCGTTCAAAGCAGAGTTGCCACGGATTAACGCGGATTGATTAAGGATCAGGAAATAAAGAAGTTGGTTGATTTCTGCAGAACGTTGCGGGAGAACGGTCTGTCGGTTACGCCTGCGGAGGTTGTTACGGCTGCGGCTGCACTAGACATAATCGATACAAAAGATCGTGAAGAAGTTTTCCTGAGTTTACGCAACATCCTCACGACTAGCGTCGATGACTTTCCCGTCTTTGAAAACTTGTTTGCGACGTATTGGTCGGCGCGGCCTGCCAAGCTTGTCGAACGCGAAACTTCTGACAGTGCACAAGTGCGACGCACTGCTCCGGCGCGCGCAGCAGGTGGACTCGCGTTTTTTCTCGAACATTGGCCGGCAGAAATTCGGTCCGCGGCGCAACCCGTGAAGGTGCCGGGCGCGAGCGATACGGAGGCGCGTGCTGAAAAAGACTTCACCGCGTTTAGCCACGAAGAGCTCGAAGAGATCTCACGCATCGCTCGACGCATGGCGCGACGACTGGCGAAGAAGCCAAGCCGGCGCTGGCGTCCGGTGGCGCGCGGTCGCCGGGTAAATCTGCGGCGCTCGTTGCGTTTGTC
>DASTVU010000641.1:0-4929 GCA_035758935.1 Pyrinomonadaceae bacterium
CGAGGCTGGATTGTTCAAGTGCACGAGTCGCTTCGCGAGTTGACTGTGACCACGATTCAGTCGCGAAGCTACAGTGCCTTTAGAACAACCCATCACAGTTGCAATCTCCTCGTACGACAACCCCTCGATGTACTTCAACAAGATCGGCAAACGAAACTTCGGCTTGAGTTCTCCGATCGCCGCCTGCACAGCTTCCGAAACCTCACGCCTCGCGTACTGTTTCTCCTGCGGCTTCTTATCGCTCGGGTTCCTCATCGCCACAGTTTCTCCCCACGGCAGCAATCTCTTGCGGCGACGATGTTCGTCGTGACAGGCATTTACGACCAGACGATAGAGCCAGGTCGTGAACTCCGAATCGCCGCGAAACTGATGGATGGCAGTAAACAACTTCAGAAATATCTGTTGCGTGACGTCGTCAGCTACGGCGCGATCGCCGCCGGAAGAATAGACGGCGATGGAAAACACTTTGTCTTTGTACGTTTCGAAGAGGAGTTGAAAGGCTGCGCGGTCGCCCTGCTGGCACGCTTCGATTACTTGTCCGCTAATAAGCTGTTCAGCCATCGCCATCGTTGGTTAGACGAATACAAGCTGATATTTCTTCCAAAAAGCAAAACCACGGATAACACGGATTTTATCCGTGAAATCCGTGGCTAAACTTGTGTATCGGACCTAGCGCGTGACGTGAACCAGCATTTCTGTGCCGGATTCAATCTTCAGTTCTTTGCTGCCTTGCACGGCCAGAGAACCTGCGCCGCCGGCCCCGCCGATGATCAGACCAATCGCTGCGCCCTTGCCACCGCCTGCGATACCGCCGACGATCGCGCCAACCGTGGCGCCAATGCCCGCTCGCTTGACGGTCTGCTTCGTCCTGCTACCGGATTCGACACCCCCTTCGCTATCGGCACGTCCGGAGTCGTCACCGTAAACTCTGGTCACGTATCCATGCAACACACCTCGGCGGCCGTCGCGCAACTCGATCGAATCAAAGGCGAGGTTCATGCTCGTCCGGCCTTTGATTTTTCCTGACTTCTGGATCGAACTGATGTGACCATTGACTCTCGCTTCGTCGAAGCGGCTCGGATCGATCACAGTCGCGGTAAATCGATCGCCGATGCGCGAGTCTTTACTCGAAAGGGTATCGTTGATGCGGACTTTAAGATCAGTTCCGATCGGAACGAGTGGAACTACTCTTCTGGTGGTGGTGCGTTTCGTAACACGCGGCTTTGTTTGTGCAAGACTGATCGATACCAGCCCCAAAACTACGCTCAAAACTAACAGTGTGCGAAAAACGTTTCTCATCTCATCCTCCAACTCTCAAAACGATTATCGGCTCAATAGATATTAAGCGCTACAAATATAAGCGCCTTCGAGGAGGTTTAGGGCAAATCAGCGGAGAGAACCAGCAGTCTCCCCGGCGGCCATCGCTACGTCACCAACTTCTTCGGGGAATGGCCGGTTGCGATGAACGGCGCCATCAGAATCAAAAATGTAAGCCGACGGCGCCTCACGCATGATGATGTCTTGCAGTCGCATTAAGCCATAGAGCAGGGCTTCGGGTCTTGGTGGACAACCAGGAATGTAAACGTCAACGGGGATGCATCGATCGACGCCCTGCATCGTCGAATAAGAATCAAACGGTCCGCCTGTGGAGGCGCATGCGCCCATCGCAATGGCCCATTTGGGTTCGGGCATCTGATCGTAGACACGTCGCACGACCGGACCCATTTTCAACGTAACGGTTCCGGCAATGATGATCAGATCACTCTGTCGTGGGCTGGGACGAAAGACTCCGGCACCGAACCGATCGATGTCGAACCGGCCGGCACCTGTCGCGATCATCTCAATTGCGCAACACGCGAGGCCGAAAGTCATGGGCCAAAGAGCCGACTTGCGGGCCCAGTTAACCACCGGCGCTGCAATGTCGACAGTTTTTGCCCCCACGGTGCGTCGAAGCGAATTCATGATCGAATCGACAGTGGTTAGAACAAATCCTTCTTCGTGTTCAGCCATAAATTATTGCCAATTGTCGATTTCCAATTGCCAATTTCTTACCAATCGCCGCTGCCAAAAAATCGGCAATCGGCAATTGAAAATCGGCAATTTTTAGGCCCACTCCAGTGCGCCCTTCCGCCACGCGTAATAATATCCAACAACCAGAATCGCGATGAAGACAAACATCTCAATCAGCGCAAACTTCGTGAATGAGAAATCGTCACCCATGAAGATTATGGCCCAGGGCAGCAGAAAAATTGTTTCGACGTCAAAAATCAGAAACAACATCGCGACGATGTAGTAGCGCACGGTGAAACGCTCGTGGGCTTCAGTCGTCGGATCGATGCCGCACTCGTAAGGCCGCATCTTGCTCTTTTCGTACTTAATTGGTCGCAGAAATCTGCCGAGAACAATCGGCAGGACCGGGAAGATCACGGCGACGGCGAAAAAGATCATCACCGGCCAGTAGGCCGTTATCGGGCTGCCTATAGTCTGGGTTGTCGTCGTTGCTGTCTGAAGAAGAAGCATCATTCCCTTGAGCAGGAGAGCTCGTAATTGTAGCGCTCAAAATAGTAAGGGTCGCCCGAGACTATTGTCAACGACCCTTTTCAACGGCCTCTCGTTCATATTGATGTAACGTCACAGTAAGTTCAATTTAAGATACGCACCATATGCTGTAGCGTATTTTAGCTATCCAATTTAACGAGGACCTGTTACATGAAGCTTTCGATCAATAATCGAGGAGGCTGCACTGTGCTACGACTCAGCTTTTTTATCGTCCTACTCTCTCTCGGAATTAGCCCGGCTCGTGCGCAAGAGTTGGTAAGGACTCCTGCGGAATCATCGGAAACAAACGTCGCGGAGCGCGTTCGTCAACTCGAAAGCGAACTCGAGCGACAGAATCTCAAGCTCGACCAGTTGCAGAAGACGCTCATGGAGCAGCAGTCCACCATCCAGGCGTTGCTGGAAAAACTCTCAGCACCAACAACTCCGGCCGCAACGAGCGCGAAGGCAACGGAAACGCCGGCAACGCTAACGGCGCGTTCGGATGCTGCCCCGGCTGAGCCGCAAACACCGACGGTCGAACAACGCCTCGCAAAAGTCGAGGGCCAGGTATTGAAGATCGGTCCAATTAGATTCAGCGGCGACTTTCGCCTGCGATTTGACGGTATCTATCGCAGTGCCACTCAAGCGCCGGATCCGCCACTCGATCACGTACAAAACGCACGTGCCAGATATCGTCTCCGGCTTAACTTCGATACCGATCTTTACCCGAATCTGAGTTTTCACGGTCAGCTCGCAACCGGCCCTCTCAACAATCCGCTTTCAACAAATCAGGATTTCACTTCAATCACAACGCGGGCGCCGTTCTCGCTCAGCGAAGCATGGATCGAGTATCGACCGACAAAGTCGATTCAGCTACAGGGCGGTCGCGTGCAGGACATCTTTGCGGACAACTCGAGATTTCTCTTTGACGACGATCTTCGCTTTAACGGCTTCAACGAAAGGTACACGGCCACGTTCAAACCAAACGGAGCATATGTTTCGAGTCTCGAATTCCGCGCCGGCCAGTACATCCTTTCGACTCCAAACATCGCTGTAATCGCGCCCAACAGTCCTCTGGCCAGGTTGGGAGAGATTGTCGGAACTGCGGGACGGTCGGCGAGGCTTTTCCACCAGGGACTACTCGTGAATCAAACCTTCAACAAGCGTTGGAGCAGCCAGTTCGGCGGCGACATTCAACTTTACGATCACCCGAACCAGATTCAGTTTGCTTCGACACAAGAGGGACTCGTACTGCTGGTCCAACCCGGATTGGGAATTGCGCTCTCAGGACCGCTTCCGGGCACCGGCAATGCCACCACCACTCCTGGCGGTGTTGTGTACACCGCACCGGGTTTCCAGGTCGCACGACTAACTTACCGGTTGAACTATGGAGGATTCACGCGCGGCGATCACGCATTTCCGGTGACGTTGAATGTTCAAGTGGCGCGCAATGTAGCGACTGGTTTGAACGAACGCGACGCGATGCTTGCAGCGTTACAGGTTGGCAGGATCACGAAACGAGGCGACACATCATTTCTTTACGTGTTCGCGATCAAAGGCGCCAACTCTATGATCTCGCAAGTAACAGACGACGATCTCGGAACGAATACTGGCGTAAACATCCGCACGAGTCATTTCCGATTTGAGTATGGAATTAGCCGGAAGGTGACTTTCCAGAGCTTGTTCTTTATTCAGAATTCGTTGCGTCGCAGTGGGCAGTATCCGAATTTCTTTGTCCCACTCGGCGACTTCGCGCCACGGACTTATCGCGTTCAGCAACAACTCGTGTTTTCGTTCTGAGCCACAAAAAAGCACAAAAAGCACAAAAGGCACAGAAGATTTGGCAGTCTTTTTTGTGCCTTTTGTGCTTTATGTGCCCTTTGTGGCTCTTAGCGAAGGATCTTTTCTGTCAGGGACTTAATGCGGGAATCCTTTGGTGGTGGCGTGTGATTGATGTTGCAGTGGCCATTCGGTTCGCTGCCGCGCGGATACGTCATGCGGCTGCGCACAGGACAGTCTGATTTCGCGAGTAGACCACTTTCCGGATCGATCGTCACCGTGACTGTGGCAACGGCAGCCGGCTGTGTTTCAACAGGACTGGAACTCGATTCAGCTTCCGGTGCTGCCGCTGCGTCGTCGCGAGTTACTTTTCGCGTCGCATGCTCGCGTGAATCGGATCGGGTTGAAGCTTCCTGATCAACCTGGGCCGGCTGTTCAGTTTCCTGCTCGGGTAAAGCCTGACGACGCTGCAGCAAACTCCTCGTCGTGAACGCAAACACAGCAACAAAGACCAGCATCACCGCAGCCCACTTCCAATTGCCGGTGGAATGCCGTCTCGAGGCTTGTGCAGGTTCGGAGTAAGTAGCTTGCGATGGTTTCGCCGAGCCAGGC
>DASTVU010000642.1:0-3268 GCA_035758935.1 Pyrinomonadaceae bacterium
TCTGAGTGTAACACGCAGCTATTTGGTGTCGGCAAATCTCGATCATCCTTATTTATTGGCGGGCCTTCCATGAAAGATTAAAAATCCCGCCAACGAAAGTTGGCGGATGGTTCAGGTCCTTTCTACAAACCGAAGCTAAAATTAAATTCTAATCCCGCCCACGGGAGTGGCCGGGATTCAGATTCCGTGATTAGTTTTCGAAATAGAAAAGACTTGAAGGAATCCGCCCACTGCCGTGGGCGGGATTTTAAGATCGCTGTACGAAGTCGCAGACCTGGGCTTACTTGCGCGAGATCCGGAAGGAATAGTTTGCCAGGGGTTCGAAGTTGCCATCCGATCCCTTGCCACTTAAGAAAAGAATGTAGTCGCCCGGCGGTAAGGAACTGGACGGGATCGAGGGAAGGGTAATTCGTGTCAACTCGGTTGCCTTCGGACGAGAACCGAAGGAGTCGTTGCGCCATACGGAAGTGCCGTCAGGCGTTTCAATTGCCGCACGATATTCCTGATGTGATGAAGGGCGTTCGAAACTCAGTCGTAAAACGATGGAACGGGCTTTCTGCGGCACTGGTAACGTCTGGCCGCCACTACCTCTGACACCGCCAGGGATAAGAGCAAACGCAAGACTCACGCTTTGTTCAGTAGCTTTTGGTTCCGGGCTAGGTTGAGCTTCAGGCTTGACCGGCGTAGCCTGGACCTGCGCAGTTAACTCAGCACTTCGCGCGCGCTCGGCATCGGCAATGCGTCGCAGTTCGGCTGACTCTTCCGTGAGCCGTGCACGCTCCGCACGCAACTCCCGCAACTCATTGTTCATCCGAAAGCGGTCGACGAGTAGCCACGAAAACCCAACGGTCACGACAAGCATAGCCATGACTCCGGCAACACGAGCGAACGCATTGTGTCCCGCAATTGAACCGAAGAAGCCGGGCCACCAGCTAGAGGCTCGAACTTCCCGCTCAGCCCGTGGACCAGCCAGGGTGCGGGCAAACTGAACGCGCTCTCGACCCTGCGCTGACGTCAGAAAACGTTTTTCGAACTGCTTGCGTTCTTTTGGAGAAAGTTCACCGCGAGCGTAAGCGTCGATGAGATCGTCTTCCGCCGTGAGCATTTCCTGAAACGCATCGTCGTCGTCGAAAAATTTCGACTCCAGACGCTCACGCTCAGCCTCGGAACTCAACCCCAGCAAATGCTGGAATCGTCTCGTCTCTGCTTGTGTCTCACTTGCCAAAACTAGCTACTCCTATGCGCAACGCCCGAGGCATTCACCAACACATGCCTCCAAATTAACGCGCTGGCGGTGCGCTCTTATGCGCAGCGCGTTCGGTGTGAGGCCAAACCGAATTGCAAGTTGCTTTCGGTATGCAATCTTCTGACCCTTCTCGTATTGATAATACTCAGTGATTATCTCGCAATCCTCTTTAGTCAAATAACCCATGCAACGATCAAAACATTGCTGCCGCTCCGTCGTTTCAGGATTATCGGGCTCGACAATCAGTTCATGACGAGAGGGATCATCAACCAATTCCTGCTTCCGATTTCGTCTCTTGAGTGACTCGGCGTTGACGAGCCTGGCGACTCCGTAAATGTAACCGTTGAGGTTGTAAACGTTCTCACCCTCTTCGATTCTGCGGACGACGCGGTTGATCGTCTCATCGGCGTCCATATCCGGAAGATCGGATCCACGCCACTCAAAATATTTTAAGAGCTTCAGACGAATGCATTCGTACTTCTCGCCCGCCTTGTCGCGAACGACGTCCAGACGGTCGAGGAAGCGATCAAATGCCTCCTTCGTCAGAACCCACTCCTTTTTAGGTAGGGTCGGGGAATCCACGTACTGAAAATGCTCCGTCAAAAAAAGATTTACTAATGTGTGCGTCGGAAGGGCTGGAGACGCAAAGCCTGAATGCGCGCTCGTGGCTAATTCTCGCGCTTTTGGCTCGGAAAGCAAAGTGCTCAGCGAAGAGAAAATCATCTTTTTACGAATGGGGCGATTTACCACGACTACCTCCACTCACCCTGCAATGTGAAGGCAGCCCAATAGTACGGCGATGACCATTGGTTTGTGCGCGACATGTGAACCTGTGCGGTTCTCAGTGCCTCAGCAGGCCGCTTTCCTTCTGTTAGCATTGCTTTGTAAAACGTTCCCATCAGCTCGGCGGTGGCTGCGTCATCCACCTTCCAAAGACTTGCCACAATGCGGGGAACTCCCGCGTACATGAAACCGCGCGTCAAACCAACTAATCCTTCGCCCCTGATGTCTTTGCCAAGCGCCGTTTCGCACGCACTCAGCACAACGAGGTCCGCGGAGAGCTTGAGGTTGTACACATCGTGTAATTGCAGGAACCCATTCTGTCGTTTGCCAAACTCGTCGAAGGAGGAGAGAAGGATGCCGGAAAGTTCCGGCTGTTCACTGTTGAGAAGACCGTGAGTGGCAAAATGAACGTAGCGATACTGCGACAGTTCCGGACTCGTTGCGGTCGCAAGGTTGGCACTAAAACCTAAAGCGAGCATCACATCCTTTTCCGGTATCAACGCCTTAATCGCATCGGCCTCGCGCCGCGAGAATGGCAAGCGCCCGAATGTGCCGCGTCCCGAGCCAAGTCCATTGAAACTTCTCATGGCCGTGGTCTGTGCATTGGGGAGCACGACATCGGTAGCGTTCTTGCTGCGATTACGTGAGTTACCCTTCGCCGTCGCTGCGAGGCGTGCGTCACCTTTATCAAAGACTGCATCAGCGAGAATCGCGATTGTTTTCGGTGCCGGTTGACGCCCGCGCAACTCTTCACGCATCAACCAGAGAGCGGATGCCGACGGCAGCAACACGATTTCATGCTCGACGATCAACGGTGGCGCAGGATTGCTCGAAGGCGCCGGTGCCGGCAGCGCCGGAAACGGCAAGTACTGTAAGGCTCCGTCAGCAACAATCACGATCCGTTTCTGATGCAGTTCGCCGGCGACTGGACCAAGAATCATCTGCGAGAGGTTTGTCGACGTGCGTGCGAATTCATCGTCTGCAAGCCCAATGCGTGCTTGCCTTTGTTGCAGCGTTTCGTTTGTGACTGAACGATTAGTTACGGTCAGAAGCTCGTATACACGTCGCGATAAAGTCTCGATCTGAGCACGCGCGGGCAGTTCGAAGCTCTTAATCGAGTCGTTTGTTACTGCCCACACGTAACTCCGCTCTTCACCAAGCGAATACTCGAGCAAAAGCGTTTCCGGATCCAGCACGCTTTGTTGCACTTGCCGAAGCGAGAGCGGAACTGGTTGGACC
>DASTVU010000643.1:0-3663 GCA_035758935.1 Pyrinomonadaceae bacterium
GTTCCGTCTGCGACGCAATCGACACCGGCACAAGCCGGCGACCTGCAACCGGGACAAGCGAGCGGCACTTACACAGCCAAGGGTGAAGTGGTGGAATTGAAGTACGCATACGCTGGACGCGCTGAGCGTTTCGGAAACGAGTCGCTGGTGATTCTGCTCACTGATAAACCGATTCCTCCCGAGGCACTCGCAGAAGAGATAAAGTCGACGCCGCTTCTCGAGGGCGAGAAAATACGTGGCCTCGAATATGTGATGATGGATGAAAACAGTATGTGGGTTCGTTTTCACCCGAGCCAGTATCAGGAAAGCAGCAGCAACAAGCTTAAGGACTACAAAGTCGAAAACGATGTAGTTCGCGGCACCGATACGGATGAAAACAATCTCTCCAGCGGCAAGTATGCGCGATCGGTGAAGTTTGTCGCGGCGATCGCGAAGTGAAACGAAATACAATCCACAGATTACACAGAAAGACAAATACTGTATGAAACGTCTTTTGATCCTCGCCGGAATTATTTTGCTCTCGTCTTCTTCGATCTACTCGCAAACGCGAAAGCGTGTGGAGCCGTTGCCGAAACTCCTCACGGTGCGTGAGCAACAAGCACTGCGAGAGAGTTGGCTCAAGAAACGTCTCGACACGATGTTGCTCCCGCTCATGCGTCAACAGAAGATCGATATGTGGATCGTCACCAACGAAGAGTTTCATGCAGATCCGGTGACGGAATATATCGCGCCACCCATTCCCTACGTAGGCAGGCGCGACTTTTTCATTTTTGCCGATCGCGGCGGCGACAAACTCGATCGCATTGCCCTCGTCCGTTATCCGGAAGAACATCTGAAATACTTTTACGAGCTCCTCAATCCTCCCGGCAGTCAAATCCCAACAACATTGAAGCGCGTCGTTGAAGAACGAAAACCAAAAACAATCGCGCTCAACATGGGTGGAACACGCGGCGCTACAAACGGCATCACCCACGATGCCTACAAGTTTTTGGCCGAAACTCTCGGACCGGATTACGCATCCCGATTCGTTAGCGCCGGTCCGCTGATCGTGGAATACATGGACACTCGTTTGCCTGAAGAGCTTGAAACGTATCGCACGGCAGTCGCGCTGACAGACATACTGACGCAGCGTGCGTTTTCAAACGAAGTGATCACGCCGGGTAAGACAACAGTCGGCGACGTGCGCTGGTGGTTTCTGCAACAGGTGAACAATCTCGGTCTGAGTGTTTGGTTCCAACCCGATCTGCGCGTTCAGCGACATAATCAGGAACCGGGTAAGACACAGCAATTTCTCAGTGTTGCTGAAGAGTCAATGGTTATTCAGCGAGGCGACGTGATCCACATCGATTGTGGTTTGAACTACATGGGTTTGAGTACTGACTGGCAGAAGATGGCCTACGTATTACGACCCGGTGAAAAGGACGCGCCCGAGGGTCTTAAGAAAGCTCTCACAAATACGAATCGTCTTCAGGATGCTTTGTTCACTCACATCAAACCCGGCGCGAAGGGGTTTGACGTCTACGAAGCGACGATGGCCAACATGAAAACTGCCGGCATCGAAGCGATGATCTATTCGCACTCAGTCGGCAACCAGGGACACGCCCTCGGAGCCAGCATCGATTTCCGACGCCCGACCGTAGGAGCCCCCGCCGAACCTCCGTTTCGCGAAGGCTCGTATACATCCATCGAGCTGAATACGAGCACTCCCGTTCCGGAATGGGCCGGACAGAAAGTCACGATCATGATGGAAGACGATGCTTACTTAACAAAGGAAGGAATGAAGTGGTTTCGCCCGCGGCAAACGGCGTTCTATCTGATCCGGTGAAGTCAGGATTAAAGGTCTTTTTATCTCTGTGCAACCTCTGTGTTCTCTCTGTCTCTGTTGTTCACACAAATCATCACCACAGAGACAGAGAGAACACAAAGGTTGCACAGAGAAGAGATTCCTACCAATCCAGGGTCCCGATGAACTCCACCGTATAGTGAATCCCATCGGGAAGACTCGCAAAAAACTCCGCTTCTCCACTTGCCTCTTCGAACCGTCCGGTCCCTCCGGTGATTGTGTAGACTCCGACTGCGTCGGTCGCAGAGATGAAGTTTCCTGTAAGAGTACAGTGAAGTTGATCGCCGTCAGCTGCCGTGAAAACGATTTCGCCAGTGAAAGCGCCGGTGACAGGATTCAGGAGCAATTGCTCCTCGCGAGTGTAGAGTCCAAGGTGGGTAGCGTGGCCCGTGGCGAACCCGCCCAGCGACACTCCTTCCGGACCGGCCGAAACATCCGTAATTGCTCCTTCGGCGTTGCCTTTAAATGGCGCAGGGGTACCCTTTACCGGGATGTAAAAGCTGAGGCACTGAAGTAGGACTATCGCCGTGATTGCAATTGCGGGGATTACTCTTCGTTTGTTCATGTTCTTCTCCTTGTGAAAGTGGCTAAGGTTTTTCTTAATGACTCCATTGCTCGCCGGGACCAATTGGTAAGCTGGTGCTTCCAGCCAACAGAAATATGGGTAGACATGCCCGTGCGATTACTGCGTCTCCTGATGACAATCACGCGCGCGGTTTCGATGGAAATCTCTGTTCGTCTCGTTTTCATCGCGTTAATCCGCTGGCTCGTTATAGAATTTCATCAGCTTCAGTCCCATGTAGACGCCTTTCTTAATTCGTCTCGTATCTTGAGAAGAACTGGATTGAAAGTCCTAAGCGCGATCTAAATTATTTCCAAACGACTTAGAAACGCCGATTTTGCGAATGGAAACAAAGCGCTGTTATCAATTCGGGGCCTTTCGTTTGTTCCCAGAGGAATACCTGCTGACGCGGGACGGCGAACCCGTCTACCTCAAACCAAAAGTCTTTGAGACATTGCTGGTCCTGGTTGAAAACCGCGGGCGCATTCTCGGCAAAGAAACGCTTATGCAAAGGCTTTGGCAGGACTCGTTTGTTGAGGAAGCTAACCTTACCGTCAATATTTCACAGCTACGCAAGGCCCTGGGACAGAGTGAAGGCGGCGAGCGGTTCATAGATACAGTACCGCGTCGTGGTTACAGGTTTAGTGCGGAAGTGCAGGAATTGCCGGTAGACGAAGACGTGACGGTCATAAATGAATACACCTTGTCCAGGATTTCTATTGAGGAAAAGGAAACGGCTGTTGGAGAAGATCAGCTGCAGGCCGTTCGCATTATCGAGAGTCGGAGCCCGAGGCGGAAAGCAATTTCACCTGCAATAGCTATCGCCGCCGTTGTGATGTTGTCGCTCGCTGCTCTCGGTTTGTGGTTCTACTGGCGGGCTGCGAACGTGAAATGGGCCACAAGTGCCCTTGCACAAATCGAGGATCTGACTCGCGAAGAGAAGTATTTCGAAGCCTACGATTTGGCAATCAAGGCGAGAAAATATATTCCGGATGAGCCGTCACTGGCGCGGTTGTTCCCGTCTATATCTGACGACCTGACGGTGTCCACTGAACCCGCAGGGGCTCGCGTCTATCTCACTCGGATAGTCGTGGACGAATCTGCGCGTTCGCGAGCACGTGAATTAGTTGGCACCACTCCGATCACTCATTTGGAAATAGCGCGGGGCGAATACATCCTCGACATCGAGAAAGACGGCTTCGCACCAATTCACCGTACGTTGTCGAGCACCTTGGATCGTGTTCAGCGGTCAAGCCTT
>DASTVU010000644.1:0-3609 GCA_035758935.1 Pyrinomonadaceae bacterium
CGGGAACCACATCGTACTTCTCGAATCCATAGAAGTGTGTACCAATCCGCCCGTACCCGGTTTGAACCTCATCCGCAATACAAACTCCTCCCGCACCTCGTACCGCTTCGTAAACTCTTCCCAGATAGCCCTGCGGAAGAACGATCTGTCCGGCGACGCTTGGCAGTGACTCGGCAATAAAACCACAGAGCCGCGGTCCTACTTTCGCGACCACCTTAGCGTCTATTTCAGAAGCAGGAAGCGGCACCGTGTGCACCCACGACGGAGGTCCCTCACCACCCGGCCCGTTGTGCTTGTAAGGACTGAGATCGATTAGCGTGGTCGTATTTCCGTGATACGCGTGGTCCAACACGATCATGTCACGCGCTTTTGTGTGCGCGCGTGCAAGCCTGATCGCGAGTTCGTTCGCTTCGCTACCAGAATTGACGAAATAACAGACACGCAGTGGCTCGGGGAGTGTGGCGGTAAGCTTTTCTGCATACTCGAGAATCAGCTCGCTGAGATAGCGCGTGTTTGTATTCAGCAGCTCCATCTGCCGCTGACCTGCCGCAACCACTTTCGGATGACAGTGCCCTACATGTGCGACGTTGTTGTACGCATCGAGATAACGATGCCCCTCGGCATCGAAAAGATATTGCATCGAGCCGCGCACGATGTGCAGCGGTTTCTCATAAGCAATACTCAAATTGTGTCCAAGGAGCCGCCGTCGCTCCTTAATAAATCCGTCTATCATCCGCGTAAATCCGTGGCAAACTTTCTTCAATCGCCTTCTGACTGATCAGTAGATATTTATTCTCAGGCTGCTGCCGAAGCTGATGTGCCGCAAGACAAACGCTCATCGCGAGTCGCAAAAGCACCAACGACCACAGCGCCTCCAATTCATCCTCAACCAATTCAAACTCGCTCCTGTAACCACTCACAATCGCAGCAACATCGGCATTAGGATCGAGTATCACATAAGCAATCGCAATCGCCAGATCTCCAACAGTGTAGCTGTAAACCATGTCGCCAAAATCGATCAGCCCGGTGACAGTCATACTTTGCGGATCGACCAGCAAGTTGTAATCGTTTGCGTCACCGTGAATCACGCTTCGTCGCAAACTTGCCGGCGGCTCGTACCTGCACTTCACAACGAGATCACGCAAGCTCATGTTATCGATCAACGGCGCAAATTCGTCCAACACACGATTGCCATTCGCGAGATCCCAATGAAAGTCGCGATGGACTGCCGGGTGATCGAAGTCTGCTAGAGCCCCCGCCACTTGTCCGAGTTTGCGACCCAGATCGTGTAGCAACCCAGACGAGTATGGCCTCACTTCAGCCAGCGGCACACCAGGAAGATAGTGGACCATGCGCACGAAGTGAGTCGCTCCGCTCGCCGCTTTCACAGTCACGATTTCGTCACCCAAGAGCTTCTGACAAATCGAAACACGCCCCTCAAGATGTTTGAGAATCGAGTTTTGCGCCTCCAGAAACGTGCGCGACTCAAGCGCGTTCGCGATTTTCAGTACAAACTTTTCCCCTCCCTCATTCGTTAAGAGAAAGTTCTGGTCGCGTTCACTCGGCAACGCCTGCGCACGCGCAAAAATGCCAAAGTGTTCGCCGGCAATCGCTGCGGCGGTGTTCACGTCAAAAACGGGTGTGTACTCCAGAAGCTGCATGCGGTCGCGCTAAGTTAATAGAAACCGGAGCGTTTACAAAACCCTTTCTGCGCTTTTTGTGCCTTTTGTGGCTAACTTGCTTGGTATAATTCGGCGACGATGACACAACTGATCTCCACAATCGCAATCGCGATGGGTGCCTCATGGGTCTCGGGAATCAATCTTTACGCGGCCGTGGCCACGCTCGGTTTGCTCGGACGGTTCGCGCATTTGCAACTACCCGGCGAGCTTGAGGTGCTGACGAGCTGGTGGGTCATCGGCATCGCTGTCGTGTTGTATGTGATCGAGTTTGTCGCCGATAAGGTGCCGTACGTTGATAGCACATGGGACGTCGTTCACACCTTTATTCGAGTTCCTGCAGGTGCAGTTCTGGCGGCGAGTGCGTTCGGCGACTTCGACCGCAGTATTCAGGTGATCGCGCTTTTGCTGGGCGGCGGCTTAGCACTAAGCTCTCATGGAACCAAGGCCGCGACGCGCGCCATGTTGAATGCGAGCCCCGAG
Organism: Pyrinomonadaceae bacterium; assembly: GCA_035758935.1. Classification (GTDB taxonomy): domain Bacteria; phylum Acidobacteriota; class Blastocatellia; order Pyrinomonadales; family Pyrinomonadaceae; genus PSRF01. Next base: position 2,163 of record DASTVU010000644.1, read on the forward strand.
CCAGTGTCGAACTGGGTCGCCAGCATCGCCGAAGACATTGTGGCAGTTCTTTCTGTGGTAGTGTCTGTCTTTGTACCTGTGCTGATCTTCATCATTGTCGGTGCAGGTTTAGTTATATCGTTTCTGGTCTTCAGTCGAATTATTCGATTCTTTCGGCAAGTCGCAATAAGCATTCGCGGTTGGTTCGCTCCTGCTACATAATAGGGCTCCAAAATTCAATTCTGCGTTATCCGGAGGACGATCCATGTTTCGGTCCGGTTCTGTATTGCTCACTCTACTGCTGCTTGCGATTTCTGTTCAGTCACAAACCGTCGACTCATCATTCTTCAACGGCTTGCGTTACCGGCTCGTTGGTCCAGCACGCGGTGGACGAGTGACAACGGTGACGGGAGTTCCTTCGCAACCGAAGACGTTCTACATGGGTGTTGCGAGCGGCGGCTTATTTCGCACCACAGACAACGGCGCGACCTGGGTTCCAATCACAGATGGCAAAGTGCCACTCGGCTCAACGGGATCTGTCGCGGTCGCGGATTCGGATCCCAACATCATTTATCTCGGAACCGGATCCGATGGCGTGCGCAGCAACGTGTCGACCGGCCGCGGTGTGTACAAGTCGATTGATGGCGGTCAAACGTGGAAATTCGTCGGGCTCTATAACGCCGGACAGATCGGCGCGGTTCGCATTCATCCGACAAATCCCGACATTGTTTGGGTCGCAGCCGGTGGCGACATCTTCAAGTCAAACGACGAGCGTGGCGTTTTTAAAACCACCGATGGCGGAAAGACGTGGCGCAAGGTCCTGTTCATTTCTGACGCCGTCGGCGCGATGGATGTCGAGTTACAACCGGGAAATCCAAACGTCGTTTACGCATGGATGTCGCGTCTGGAACGTAAGCCATGGACCATCATCAGCGGCGCTCGCGAAGGTGGCTTTTACAAGAGCACTGACGGCGGCGAACACTTTTCGAAGGTTTCGAATGGTCTCCCCAGTGAGTTGATCGGCAAAGGCAATCTCGCCGTCACGAACGCAAATCCGAATCGAATCTATGCTCTCGTCGAAGCAAAACCCGGCGGCGGTTTCTATCGTTCCGAAGACGCAGGCCAAACGTGGGCGCTCATCAATCCGCAGGGCTCGCTGATTCAACGTCCGTTTTACTACACTACGCTCGGCGCCGATCCATCGAATGCTGATGTGGTCTACGCGGGCGCCGAAGGCTTCTTCAAATCAACTGACGCCGGCAAAACGTTCACTTCGCTTCGCACACCGCACGGCGACAATCACGACATCTGGATCAATCCCAAAGACAGCCAGATCATGATCCAGGCGAACGACGGCGGCGCAAATGTTTCGACTGATGGTGGTCGAACGTGGTCGTCGCAAATGAATCAGCCGACGTCGGAGATCTACGGCATCTGGGTCGACAATCAGTTTCCTTACAAACTGTAC
>DASTVU010000645.1:0-4416 GCA_035758935.1 Pyrinomonadaceae bacterium
CCCTCCGTGGCCGCCCGTGGTTTGCTCAAGGGATTCAAGATGCGACGGCCTCGGGTTTGGCGAACACGATTCAAACCACGGGCGGCCACGGAGGGCCGCCCCTACAGTACGTTCCTACTTACCCGAATCCATGTGCCAACCGACATTCACGAGGTCGTCGCCGCGTCTGACAAACATCTCTGTGGCCCGACCACTTGACGTTGATCGCTGCCCGTTGACCTCAATTTCGTACAAATACGTGGTGTAAACAATCACCGTGTTGCCGTAAACCTGGATTTCGGTTTTGGGAAACTCGAGCTTGAGAAGTTTTCCGCCACTATCGACAAATCTCTTCGCATTCGCAAGAATCGCCGCTCGATCGGACCAACCCTCCTCGCCGGCATCAATCGCAATCGTCTCCTCCGGAATCAACTTCTCCAACGTGGCCCGATCGTTAGTGAACCACGCCTTCCAAACCGCTTCGCGTGCCGTGAGTATTCGCTGCCGGATCTCCGGATTCAACATCATCGGGCGCGACATCTGCTCCGCGCGCCATTCGGGATCGACAACCGTGTGCGACGCCACCTGAATCCAGCTTCCTTTGCGTTTCGCATAAACGTCCATGATGCGGAAACGGCGCAGCGTGATCGTAGTGTTGCCATCCTTCCGCTGAAACTCGCCAAAGAAATTCGCGACTGCCAGCTCCGGACCGTAGAAATGCACGTCGAAGTCACTGACTTTGTACGTCGTCCCGGCTGGATAATAAGGCCGCGACTTAGGAGCGTTCGCGGGTCTGGGCCACTCGATCCCGTTGGCCCTCATGTACTCATCGATTCCTTTGATCGGAGTACGCGTGCCCTCCAAAAGTCCTCGCCAATCTTCCGAGTGCGTCGCAAAGATCTTGTCTTCGTCTCCATCGATGAACGCCTGAAAGATACTCTCTATGTGAGCCCGAATGGCCGCAGCATCCGCCGCGCGATCGTCGTTGTTTGGTGCACCACTCGCCACCGGTGCAATTCCAAGTATGCATAACAGAATCAGAACCGCGGGACTCTTCAAAGACATTTTGTCGACCTCCGAAATCATTATGTGCTTTTTGTGCTTTATGTGCCTTTTTGTGGCCTGCTTCAAGAACTAATACGCAAGCGGTGTGTCTGTTGACGTGAACGGTATTGCGGCTGGCACTGGACGGGGATACTGTGACGACGTGCGATTGCCACGCCTCCGCCCATGGATGATTGTCTCCGCTGCCTGGATTGGTCCCGCCATCTTTGCAGTCATCAATCGCATCGCTCAAGCGCGTCTGCAGGGCTGGGAACCGGCAACACTTCGCGAATTACTGTTTGAGTTTGGCGACTGGTTGCTTTATGCGTTTCTCACGCCCGGTGTCTTCGCCGTCTCAAGAAAATGGCCGCTGGCGCGCCCGCATCTTGTCAGCCGTGCCGTGTTGCACTTCTTCTTCTCACTCTTGTTCTGCGTTGCATGGGCCACATGCGGTCAGGTGTTGCGCTTCATCCTGATCAGAACTTTTGCTCCAGACATCTATCACACCGCGATGCAGGAGGGAGCGGCGAAATTCTGGCTTCAGTTTGGAATTGAATGGTTAAGTTGGATCTTTACAACGTTGCCGTTCGGCGTGGCCGTGTATCTCTGCGTCGTAGGGATTGAACACGCGACTCGTTACTTTATCGACGCCCGCGAACGCGAAGTGCAGGTGGCCCGACTTTCCGAACAACTCTCGAGCGCGCGTTTCGCAGCGCTCCAGGCGCAACTAAATCCACACTTTCTCTTCAATACACTCAACACCATTACCGTGCTCGTTCGTGATAACGATCGTCAGGGCGCGGTTAGCATCATTGAACATTTGAGCGAGTTGTTACGACGGACGTTGAGCCGTCACCAGGCCAACGAGGTTACGCTCGGCGAAGAGTTCGAACTGGTCCGCCAGTATGTCGCCATTGAACAAGCTCGTTTCTCGGATCGCTTGCGACCTGAATTCAGAATCCCGGAATCGCTGATGTCTGCGACGGTTCCGAGTTTTGCGTTGCAGCATCTCGTGGAGAACGCGATTCGCCACGGCATCGCAAAAGATTCGGACGCGGGTCTCTTGCTTATCACGGCGACTCGCTCGGGTGACGTTTTGGAGATTACCGTCATCAACGATGGTGTGAGCATCGATCCGGCAGTGCCGGCGCCACCAGGTCACGGCATCGAGAACACACGCGAGCGTCTGCGTGCGCTTCACGGTGAAAATGCATCACTCGAGATCGTTCCACGTCCCGAAGGCGGTACAATCGCAACTCTGCGAGTGCCTTATCGCGAAATGCGTCCGGAGCCAAACGGTGAAACAAGCTAAGTGGAAAGCCCTCATTGCCGACGACGAGCCCGCAGCACGTCGCGGCGTGCGCCAGCTTCTCGCTGCGTTCCCGGAGTTTGTGGTGGCGGGTGAATGTCGCAACGGCGCGGAAGTGCTTGCGGCTCTCGATAATTCTCCGCCGGATGTTGTTTTCCTCGACATTCAGATGCCCGGTGTCGACGGTTTTGAAGTGATCAAACGACGAACGGTCGAGCGAATGCCGGCAGTCATTTTTTTAACAGCGTTCGATCAGTTTGCGATCAAGGCTTTCGAAACCGAAGCTCTCGACTACCTCGTAAAGCCGGTCAGCGAGATGCGCTTTGCGACGACCATCAATCGTTTGCTGAAGCGATTGCAGTCGACGTCGAAGCCTTCGCGTGAAGAGACGATAGTCGTGACGACAGCGCGCGGCGCGGCGGTGCTACACCTGAACGAGATCGACTGGATCGAAGCAGCAGGAAATTACTCTCAACTGTGGGTTGGCACGCGCCGTTACTTTCTTCGTGAATCACTTCAACTGCTGGAAAAGCGTGTTCAGAAGAGTGGCTTCATTCGCGCGCATCGACGTGCACTCGTGCGCCTCGACGGTGTGCGAGAACTGACGCGCACGCGTGCCGGTGCTTCGATTGCGGTGTTGGCGAGTGGTGTGCGAGTGCCAATCTCACGCCGGCGAAGTGCGGCTTTCAGTGCGGCATTGCGACAACAAAAACATCCACAGATCACGCAAATTGATTCATCTGCGTAATCTGTGGATGGATTTTCTTGTCAAATTCGTAGTCCTGTCATTTAATTAGCGCGCACTATCAGAGTCTTCACATTTCCCGTAAGAGGTTGTCCATGGCCGTTTCTTCCCGCGCCCTTGTTGAACTGGTCCTGCTTGGTCCGGCAAACGATCGCAGACAGCTACAGGACTCACCGGTGTTGGGTGACGTCTGGATCGCCTACGCGATGAAGCCTCATGACGCAATTGATCTGCTCATCACCCCACACAAGTCGCGTCCCGCCGGGCCGGTTGCGGGTCTTATCTCGAAGCAGGTTGATGCTTTGGATTTGAAACGTGTGAAGGGTCAGGAGGCGGAGGTCGCCTATCTTCAGGGCCTTGTCGCTGCGCGTCTCTTTTTCGAGGAACTGCTTCGCGTCATAGTTCCCATGACGCAGTGGTGGAACGATCCGAAGATTCAAGACCTCCTCGACGATTACACCGAAGGTAATCGTCTGCGAAAAAAGATTGACGCTGTCGTGGCATGGGCCAAGACCGAAGGTGAAGACGCGCAGGCCAAGGCGTCGGAGGAGTTTGCTGACTTTACCGCTCTCGATCGCTACGTCAGCCTCGCCGGAGTAATCTTGTGGGCTGCGACTCAGGACGATCGTTCCATCGGCGCCGGCGACGCTTTGGCAAAGATCGAACATGGCGGACCGGTGGTGACACTACTGGGCAAAGTCTTCAATCCCATTCTGAAGAAACAATCGAAGAAGAAGGCTCCGGAACCACAGGTCTGGCAAGTCTCACTTAATCGCAAGGCGATGCTGGCGTTGGAGCGGTCCGTTCCGTCAGTCAAAGGAGACGCAGCGCGCACGCTGTTCAACGTCAGGTGCGACAAGATCAGATGGGCGGTGCTCGACTCAGGCATTCATGGCAGCCATCCCGTGTTCAAAGGCAAAGACGGCGAAAGTCGAATCGAGAAAGCATTTGATTTCAGTAACATCAGACAGATCGTGAGTCTCGACAATCTCGAGGAATCGACGCGTGAAGCGCGTCTTACGACATTGCTTGCGGGACGCAAAGGATTCAGGAAGGCAACAGCCAGTAAAGATTTGCTGATGTTAGCTGAAGACGCTGACAACGATCGGCCCATTAACTGGGAAGTGGTTGAGAAGTTCATCACGATCGATCCTGCGACGAAGCCCAACAGCGGTCATGGCACACACGTCGCGGGAATCATCGGCGCCTATGCCGGTCGCGACACGCCCAAGGGCCCAGCGAACGAGAGCTTCTATGACGGCATGTGTCCGGACATTAAGTTTTACGATTTCCGAGTACTAGCCAAGTCGCTTCAGGATACGGAGTTCGCAATCATCGC
>DASTVU010000646.1:0-3526 GCA_035758935.1 Pyrinomonadaceae bacterium
AACGCTAGCGCAAGCGCGTTACGTTAGCGTATTGGATTTGACACTGTCAAACGAGCACGCCCAACACACGCCCTAAATCTACGGATCACACAGATTTCTACAAAAACAATCTGTGTAATCTGTGGATAAAGACCTATAATACCTGTCGCGGTTTTACCCCGCTCCATTCCGCTTGAGCACCAGGAGAATTTGAGATGTCGAGCCCCCGTTTAATAACTCTGTCCGCAGTCCTATTAATATTCACCAGCGGCAGCGTCGCACTGGCGCAACACGATGCGGGTGGTGTCACCGGTGGCGGGATGATTGGAGGCAGCACCGGTCGCCCTTCCACGAAGCCCGCAACTAAGCCCACAACGAAACCGGCATCGACAACAAAACCTCCGGTCAAGAAACCGCCCGTCAAGCGGCCCACAGTCATAGGTTCAACAACCAGCAGCGCCGACACCTATTACCAGCAGGGCGAAACGCTTTATAACGCGAAAAAATATCGCGAGGCACTCGATCTTTATTTAAAGGCCGTGGACGTCAATCCGTCGATGACTTCTGCGCTCTATCGCATTGGCTGGATCTACAACGACCTCGAAGACTACAACTCAGCAGTCGATCCACTAAAGCGAGTCATCGCTGCCCAACCCAATCACGCAGCCGCGAATTTCGAGTTGGGCTACACTTACAGAAAACTCGAACAATACGCCGACGCCTTAAGGCAGTTCAACCAAACCATCAATATCAAACCCGACTACGCAGCCGCTCACTACGAGATCGGTTGGATTCAAAACGAGCAAAAGAACTACAACGAAGCGATCAGGAGTTTGCAGCGCGCAATCTCATACCGCTCGAACTACCCCGAAGCACACAACGAAATCGGTTACGCACTCAGAAACCTCGGCCGTAATAGTGAAGCCCTCCAGTCGTATCAGGAAGCGATTCGTCAAAAGCCTGACATGGGCCTCGCACATCTCGGACTCGCCGACGTTTATTACTACAACACCAAGCAGTACGCAGAAGCCGCGAAATGGTACAAACAGGGTCTGACGTTGCGGCCCGGCAATGCGGCCGCGCAGTACAACCTCGGCTGGTGTCTGAACGATCTCGAGCGCTACACAGAAGCCATCGACGAACTGCGCAAAGCGGTCCAGTTGCGACCCAACTATCCCGAAGCACACAACGAACTCGGCTATGCGCTTCATCAACTAAGTCGATATCCCGAAGCGATCCAGCAATATCTGATCGCGGTCGAGCAGAAGACGGATTACGCCTCAGCGCACTACAACCTCGGCATGTCGTACATTGCGATGAACAATCGCAACGGCGCACTGCAGCAGTATCGAATCCTGCAACGGATCGACGGCGCCCGCGCGACAAAACTTTTCAACAATATGAAGTAAGCATCCTAACGCCGCAGCGTCTCATCACAATTGCCGATTATCAGTCTCCTCAGAGCGTCACCTTTTCACTGGTTTCGGTAACAAAGCAATAGAGGCTCCCCACGCCAGGCAAATTTGCTGTTTGCCGGCATCACCGTTTCGACTTCTTCTGTAAGCGAACTGACTACGTACCCACCCGCTACCGCGAGGCGGTACTGACTGTGTCCAAGTCGGGACTCTGATTTCGAAACAGAGCCATGCTGGGTGTGTCCAAGTCGGGCTCTGACTCTTAAAGCGGAGCCTGTTCGGGTGCGTCAGGCGTTGGAAGTGTGCTTACAGTCCAACGAGGTTCTGCGATGAATATTGCTCACTCTACTGATAGACCATCCTACGAGTACCAACCCACGATAATCGAAACACGACCACTGATCAGCCGGCTTGCAATTCAGATCGAGTTCTTCAGAGGAGAACTAAAACGAAGTTGGCCCGAGTTCAAAAAGGATCCAGTTGCGTGCACGAAGGCGATGACGCGCGAGCTGCTGCACGGGTTTCGTTCGTCTCCAAACGCAATGCCGGCAACATTGGCCGCAGTCGCTGCGATAACGTGCGTGATCGTGATGGTGATGCTGATCGACAAGAGCACGCGCGGCACCGGCCCGGCACTGATTGAAGAACAGCCAGAGATAGTTTTCATGGACCTCAAAAACCCGCTTGAGCCAGGTAACAATTCGATTGGTCTTGATGGACCGGGACGAGTGGGTTTTCGGAGTGGAACGGGTGAAGGGTCAGGACCGTCAGAGAAGCTTGCACAAGGTGGTGGTGGCGGAGGCAACCGCACTCCTTTGCCACCGCAATCGGGAGAGTTGCCGCCACCGTCAAACATACAAGCAGCAATACCAACCACTCCTCCGGTCCATGCGCCGGCACTTCCGGTTGCAGGAATGGATATAGATCCGGCCCTCTGGAAAGATCTCAAGGCGCCTGTTTTTGGAGATCCGAGATCGGCATCGCAGGTGGAATCCAAAGGTTCGGGTGAAGGTGAGGGAATAGGAACAAACAAAGGTTTGGGTGTTGGCGACGGATCCGGACCGGGTTATGGACCAGGCAGAGACGGAAACATGGGTGGAGGACCAAGAGGGCTTGGCTGCTGTGGCGAAGGCGGCGGCAATATCGGTGACGGAAACGGCGTCGACGAACCATATCGGGCTGCTCAAGTTGAGCAAAGGGCCCGACTGTTATCGAAACCTGAACCACAGTACACCGAAGAGGCACGCAAGAATGCCGTCAGTGGAACAGTTGTGCTGCGTGCGGTATTTGCGAGTTCGGGCGAGGTGGTCCACATACGCGCGCTTCGTACGCTTCCGTTTGGTTTGACAGAGCGAGCGATTGCCGCTGCGCGGCAGATCCAGTTTGTGCCGGCAGTGAAAGGCGGGCATCCGGTGTCGGTGGCGATGCAGCTCGAGTACAACTTCAATTTGTATTGAAGAACTGTACTTAGTGCTTGGAGCTTTGTACTTTGTATGTCTTGGAAGTCGAAGCACAAAGCACAAAGCACAAAGCTCATGAGAACTATGCAAGTTAGGACGCTGTTCGCGTTCTATCCTCAACACACTCGGGAACAGAGCCTGGCAATCGGGTTCTAACTCTGTCGAAAACTGCGCTTCGGAGGAAACCATGAAGATACAACTCCTTCCCAAATCGTTGCTGATACTCACGCTCGGCATACTCGCACTGCCTGTCGTCCTGTTCTTCTATCCGGAAACCAAAGTATTTGCTCAGGGAGGCTACACATCCGGAGCGCTGACGGTGGTCGATTCGGCGGGTAAAGCCAAGGCGATGTGTCCTTTAAAGCACACTGACGTAAAAGCCGAGATCAGTGGTTTCATTTCTCGAGTCGTAGTGACGCAACAGTTTGAGAATCCTTTCAACGAAAAGATTGAAGCCGTTTATACCTTTCCGCTCCCGCAAAATGCCGCCGTTGACGACATGACGATGATTGTTGGCGAGCGAACGATCCGCGGAAAAATTCTGCCTCGCGAAGAAGCGAAGGCAGTTTACGACGCCGCAAAATCGAGCGGAAAAGTGGCGAGTCTGCTCGATCAGGAACGCCCGAATATTTTCACGCAGTCAGTGGCAAACATTCTTCCGGGCAACCAGAT